>NZ_JBBGZG010000008.1:0-159813 GCF_037479315.1 Comamonas sp. MYb69 | reverse complement strand
GTGCGGGAATAGCTCAGTTGGTAGAGCGATACCTTGCCAAGGTATAGGTCGACGGTTCGAACCCGTTTTCCCGCTCCAGTTTTCAAAGCTGGTGTGGATCCGTTCATGCTAGTTTTTGCGGGAATAGCTCAGTTGGTAGAGCGATACCTTGCCAAGGTATAGGTCGACGGTTCGAACCCGTTTTCCCGCTCCAGTGTTTCAAAGCTGGTGTGGATCCGTTCATGCTGGTTTTTGCGGGAATAGCTCAGTTGGTAGAGCGATACCTTGCCAAGGTATAGGTCGACGGTTCGAACCCGTTTTCCCGCTCCAACACATTGCGAAAAAGAGCCTCAGGGCTCTTTTTTGCTTTTCAGCTTCGGCTTTTCTGCTTGCCGGAGCTCGCTGCCACCGCGAGCCTGCGAGTCGCGCAGGATTCGCAGCTTCCTTCTTCTCTGTCTTCATGCGCTACACCAGCGCTTGCAATCATCGCTGCAGCGTTGCGCTCAGCCACGATCTGCCGCTGTCTTCGTCCAACAGCGTATCTGGAGCAGCTAGAATGGCAGGCTGCGTGCCTCGATGGTGAAATTGGTAGACACCCGGGACTTAAAATCCCGTGCCGCGAAAGTGGCGTGCCGGTTCGATCCCGGCTCGAGGCACCATCAACATGATTTGCTTTCACCGGATTTAACTTCGCAGAGTGAAAGCCGTGAAATTTCAAGCTTTAGCGGATACCATCTAACCCGTTTTAACTGCCAAAAGTGATTGTCCGTGAAGCTGGCTGCACGGGAAATGCACGGGCGAATGCACGGGAGGTCTGGGGATGGGAAAGCCAAGGAAAACTGCTGAGGGCACATGGCGAGTGCAGTACCAGCTAGATGGCAAGCGTGTTGGTGGCACATTCTCAACTAAGCGAGAGGCCGACGACTGGCTGGCTCGCACTCGAGTAGAAAGCACGGCGCGCCAACAAGGCAAAACCGGCACCATCAAGACGCTAAAGCAGGCGATGCTACGTTATGGGGAAGAGGTTTCTCCAACCAAGCGCGGCGGTGACAAGGAAATCATCCGCATCAATGCCATTCTGCAGCATGAGGCATTCCCCTCGAATGTGAAGTTGGCCGACCTGACCCCGGACCATTTGACAGCTTGGCGCGATGCTCGGCTCAAGATTCGGGCGCGCGGATCAGTTTTGCGGGATATGAACCTTCTCTCGTCCATTATGACGACGGCAAGGCGGGAGTGGCGGTGGATCTCGGCAAATCCCATGAGCGACGTTCGCCGGCCTGCTGAGCCTGACCATCGCGAGGTAGTCATATCGCGCGTCCAGATAGTCAAGATGATGCGAGCGCTTGACTACTCCAGTGGTCCTGTCCGGAGTGTTCGGCAAGCAGTAGCTATGGCGTTCGCTATGGCTCTATGCACGGGGATGCGGGCGGGGGAGTTGTGTAATTTGAAGTGGGAGGATGTGCGAGAGGATCATGTGATTCTGCACATCACCAAAAATGGGAAGCGCCGTGAAGTTCCACTGAGTTCACGGGCAAAGATGCTCATCACCCGGCTGCGCGGCTGGGATGAGGAGAAAGTGTTCGGGATTACTGCTCAATCCCTGGACGCGATGTTCCGCAAGTATCGGGTCCGTGCTGGACTCTCGGGGTTCACGTTCCATGACAGCCGGCATACGGCGGCGACGATGATCGCTGGCCGCATGCGCAGCGGCAGCATGCCAGCACAGCAGGCAGTCATGGACCTGTGCAAGATGTTTGGATGGTCCAGGATGGACCAAGCGCTGGTCTACTACAACCCCAAGGCTGGGGACATAGCAGCGCGCCTTGGCTAGGCCTTCTTCTTTGATTCCCACTCGAGAACCTCGGCGAGCAGCCAGCGGCCGTCGTTGCAGGGTTCGGGGAAGTCGCCACGGCGGACCATGGCCATCACTGTCTGGCGGCACCGGCCAACGCGTTCTGTGACTTGCACTGTGCTGAGCCGATCGCCTTTGTTCTGGGCCATCAAGATCACAGCATCAGTCAGGCGGGCGACCTCCTTCTGGAGTGCTTCGATTTCACTCATATCAGTTCTCCAAAAAAGAACCCCGCTCATTGGCGGGGCTCGGGTCAAAGTCCAATAGCCTTCAGCATCCTTCGAGCCGGACTGATGTCGATCACTTCCTTCTGCATCGACTGGAATTGGTAGACGGGCTCGATTCCCAAGCACTGCTTGATCAAGTCAGGGATTGATGCGCGCAGCTCTGACGGCATCTTGTTGTAATCGACGCAATGCAGAGCGCGGAGGATGTCATAGGCCTCTCCGCGAGCGCTCACGTCCAAGAGCTGTGCAGCGCTGTCAATGCAACAGATGCTCCAGTGGCCTTTGCGGAGTTGCTCGTTCACGGCGGTCATGGCCGCTAGTTCTTTCAGGTGTTGCATATCAATCTCCAAAATGAAGAACCCCGCAGTTGCGGGGCTCGGGTTCGTCTTGTTCGGGGAGGGGTGCTCGTTTGTCACCCCATTTGCGGGAGCGTTTGGTGGTCATAGTTACCGATCGGGTAGATTTCGGGCAATTTCCATCTTTGCCTGGTCATTTCTTCCCGTTCGGGAAGAGCCTGGGGCTGCGGGGAGGGGCTGCCAATGGGTTGCGCGGCAAGCTCCATCCGTGAAGTTCTCCAGGGAATAGCCGGGCGGGACCGTGGCCTCCCAGCATCCATAGTTGTGCGGAGTGCCTTTCACAATCTTGATATTGGCGTCGTGTGTGACGTGGGCGAGTGGCCGGTAAACAAGAAACTGAGTGCCATCCCTTGGTGCAGTCTCGATTGGCTGCCAGCGGTCTGCCTCACGGCTTGGGTCAGGGGTTGTCATTGGTGTCCTTTGCGATTGGTTGCTCAAGCAATTCTTGATCGCCCAGCTTGATAGAGGTGACAACGCCAGGTCGCCCATCGTCAGTCCAGATCAGCGCATTGACATTGAGGTCGTCTACTGGGCAATCAGCCAACTCAGCAATGGAATGCGCTACGGAGTGCCATGCGATCAGATCAGGGATGAACCGGACAAACTCATCTGCGGTTAGCTTGGGGATGTCGTACATGGTTTTGATGGTGCGAGCGGTCATCCCTCACCTCCAGTGCCGCGAGCGCGGATGGTAGAGGCGCAGTCCATACGCATCCAGTAGGCGCCGCTCTCTTTAGTGGCGGCCATGCCGGCCAACTGTTCACAGGCGGCGGCGCACGCCTCGCGCTCGGCCAGAACGGCCTTTTGCTTTTCGGCTGCCGCGACTTCGATGACAAAACTGGCGAACTTCTCAAGCCAAACGACTGGGACAGTGTTGAAGATCGCATTGACTGCTTTTGAGGAGGCGGCAGCTTTCATGCCTGCTTTAGCTGCCAAGGCGATCACAGTGTCTCGGTCAATCATTGGTGGCTCCTATTCCGTGTGCCCGTTCTGCGGCCCTGACGGCTTTCTGCATTGTTTTTCTGTCGCAAGGGCAGAAGGGGTTGTCTGTACTGAAGGTGTCTTTCCGAAGTTTTTCAATCTGCTCATCAGTCAGCGGCTCCCGCTCAGGTGGGGGAGGGGCGGCCAGGATGGCTTCTGCGAAGGCTCCAACCTCGCGCAAAGTTGCGCGCTCTCCGCGCACACGTCCTTTTGCATGGCCGGACTTAAAACCTTCAATGTAGAGAGGGTGAAAGCAGTCAGCAGCTTGCGGTAAGGCCTCAGCCAGACGCCTGCGAGCCGCATCTACCTGCCCATCCGGCGCAGCCTGCCGCGCTGATAGCTGGGCCTTGAGCTGCTGTATCTCGGCGTGCAGGCGGCGCAGTTCGGCGGCGGCCGCTCGCTCCAGGGCAACCACAACAGGGTTGCAGCCCTCGCACTCGTCTATTTCTGCGTTGCCGATCAGGCGGTCGGCCAGCTCCAGCGCTTCGGACTGTGCTTCTGTCTTGTCGGTCATGGTGTTTGTTCCTTTGCCCAGTATTCGGTGCAGTAATCGCCCTCGCAGCGCCTGCAGTGAGAGCAGTCGCAGGTCAGATCGGTTTCCCAGCACCAAGCTTTTCCCTTCTCGTCCTTGTACTCATGCGGCCCGTCGTGACCATCTGGCAGGTAGCAGCCGCTTACATCATTCCCTGGCGAATGCATATCGTGAAAAATTCCGCAGGCGATCTGGCTCTTGTCGGTCATGGTGCCCTCACATCGATGGCGTAAACCTGCACTGGCTCTGTGCCAAAGTGCGGGTGGGTGATGGTTTTGATGGTGTATCCACGCCATGGACGCACCAAGCGCCGGGCGTGGTCGTCGCGGGCGGGATAGCCCAGCGTCAGGATGATCTGGTCATAGTCGCGGCTCTCCAGGCGCTTGGCCCAATGCGGCGTGCACAGCCGGAACTCCTCGGGCTTGGTGCCAGCGCGGATGGCCTCGAAGTATTCGCGCTTGAGCGGCAGGTGCAGCGCGCTCATGGTGCTTCCTTGGGGGCGGGCTCGGCCAGCCGTTCAAAGTAAAAGGTCACCGGTGAGCTGGTGAGCTGCACGAGGCCGTAGCGCACGGCGCGGCGGAATGTGCTCACATCGCGCTGCAGCACATCGTTGCTCCGCTGGATGATGTCGCGCCAACTTTCCAGGCTCATGGAATGCTTGTCGATGTTGCAGGGCGGGCATGCTGGGTTCATGTTCTCCAGCGTGTCGCGGTGGGGGTAGTCGGGTCCCCTGGGGACCTTCAGCCAGTCGTTGCGCACAATCGGTTCAATGTGATCGGCATGCCAGCGTTCGCCCAGCGGCTGCCCGCAGTATGCGCACCGGCCGCCGAACTTTTCCCGAAGAGCGGCGCGCTTTGCTTTGTTTAGGGTCATCTCAATCCTCCTTCTTGGCCTGGGCTGTCATCAAGTCCGAGACAGAGCGCGTCTTAGCGCAAGACAGGCAGCATGGCGTGTTTGTCTTTTTGTGCCACCAGCGGGTTGGGGCCTTGCAGAGTGCACAGTGCTCTTTTATGAAGGCGAGGCCCATGCCCCACTTCTTCAACTCATCCACGTCTTCGTGTTCAACTGGGATCATTGGTTGCTGTCCTTCTGTTGCTTGACCCGCCGCCGGCAGCGCTGTTCAAGCTCCTGCTGCCACTGGGCGAGGTTGGTAGATCGGTCCCGGTAGATCCGGCAAGATGGGTCGTGGGTGTTGATGCACACCACATGGGAGAGGTCAGGGGCCAGGTCGCGGGCCCGAGACTCGCACTGCTCCAGCGGCATGGCGTCGCCAGCGGCACCGATCAGCCCTCTGGAGATGAACACGAGCAGCCAGATGTCAGGCATTGGGCTGGCCCTCCTGTGGTTGGGCCCGGTAGCCATCGCCAATCGCGTGCTTTACGCAGTCCTTATGAACGCGCAGTTCGTGGTTGTCAGGGTCTGTGACGATGGCAAAGATAAATCCGCCTCGTATGCGCACAAGCTGCTTGTGACAGTGAAAGCATGTGCTGATACCGCCCGTTTTGAATTTGCGCATCATTGACCCTCCCTCTGTTGGGCGTCAAAGTCCAGCAGTGGCACTGTCTTCCCTCGCAGGTCATGTGAGCAGTCGTCCAGGAACTGAACTTCTCCATCGTTGATCCAGGAATGGCACCTGAAGTCATGCCCCTCCGTAAGCACGCTGGGGCGCAGCGTTGGAGCCTCGGTGCTACCGTTCCATGTCCAACAGCCGGTTCCATCTCGCGTCCCGCTTCGGATAATGGGAAGCGTGAGCTGCCCCGTGGGGCCGGGTATGTTGAGCGTCACATGGTCGGCCTGGCCTGGAGAGCAAGGTTCGTAGCCAACGCCCCGAATTAGCCGCACTGGTTTTGCTCGCATCACTGGCCGCCTTCCTGGGCTGCAGCCATGGCGGCGTCGATAGTGTCATCGGCATTCTCTCCACACGAGAAGGTGCCGCCCAGCAATGCCATGCATCGCCAGAAATTCGGGTGCCCAGAGCCATCCAGCAGCATCCCCTGCGCGCGCAGCCATTCGTAGCGCGCAGCTTTCTTGATCGTCTCCGCATCCAGCGCATCAGCGGGCTGGGCCTGGGGTGCTGTGTAGAAGAATGTTCCGTGCTCAAACGCAGCAGTGCCCGTATGCCACTGAATTGCAGCGCCACTCAGTACAGTGGCAACTGGATTAGGATTCCCGCGCACGAAGAAATGTGTTCCTGCGTCCAGGTGGTATGGCTGTTTGTGCATCCAGCAGGTGCCGTACAGCTTGCTGTGCCAAGCAACTGGGTCACTGCTAACCGGCTCGGCCTGCACCTCTGCCAGGTCACCTGCCGAGGAATCCTCGGTAGCTGGAAGGGCTGGGGTGGCCAGCGGTTCTGTTTCATACAGGCCATCCATTTCATTGATAGCCTCCATAAATCCGTCGCCGTAGGCCACTGCTACGGGCGCTGCCTGTGCTTCCACTGCTGCAAGCCCGCCTCGCATCCGCAGGCATTCGTCGCGGATCGCCAAGCCGGCCGCATGCGAGTCAGCGGAATGCGGCCACTCAGCAACCACTGCGATCAGCACCGGGTCAATGTCCTGACGCTTGATACGGCAAATCGAGGTATTCAGGGCGTTTGCTTCTTCTAGCGCCACCTCGCGGGATGGCATTGGGTGCACATCATCAGCGCCTGTAACGTGCACACACCAAAGCGTTGCAGCCCCCTCGGCAGTCTTGAGGGGAGCGGAAGAGTTGTTTTCAGCCATGTTGGGCTCCAGAAATGGAAATGCCCGCTCAGGGCGGGCTGTGAATAGGGGACCACTGGGGGCGGTAGACTTGGCGCTATGACGCTTTTCGATTCAATGACCAACGCCATTCGAGCGCACTGGTCCCAACATGACAACGCCTACCCTCAGTGCATCGAGCTTGATGGTGTCTCTCTGAAAGACTTCATCGAGACCCGCAACATCGTGCGCAAGGGGTTGGGTAGCCCGCCTTCCACTGAGGCGGTGCCAACGCTGCTGGGTGTCAAGTTGGTGCTAGGCGACAGCAACGTGCTGGTCGCCAAGGACGGCACGCGGGTGCCACTGGGCTAACGCTTGGCCTGGCCCCGGTAGGTGAGGCCTGCGCCTGTGTACTGGCCCTGCACCGACGCAGCGCAGATGGGCGCATAGTCGGGCGGAATGCAGATATGGCGCTGAACCTCGACGGTTGCCGGGGTGATGATCTCGGCAGATTCTGGGAGATTGACGCCGGCCTGCTTGAGCGTGACCTGCAGTTGCTGGTGAGGCCCAGGCTGCTTCGGAGCCTTTGAGGCTTTGACCACCTTCGGAGGCTTTGGGGCCTCCCCCTTGGGTATCTGCGACATCCGTTTTGCTGCGGTGCTTTTGGAAATGCCCAGCTCCGCCGCAGCAACGCGGACCGACATCCCACTGGCGCGAAGCTCTCGCAATCTTTGCTCCATCTCAGGGGTGATTACCAATCTGTTTTGGGCCATAAGAAAAACCGCCTCTTGGGCGGTCCTGGGTTAGATCACTGAATACAGACGGAGGCTGCGGCGCATGGGGTCGATGAACGGGATGTCGTCGACCATATCTTCAAAGCCTCCGCCGCCTTGGCGGGGTGCCGGAGCTGGGCGTGGCGCTGGTGCCGGGGCCGGCCGGGGAGCTGGTGCCGCTGCTTCCTGGCGATTGCCATCGCGGGCGAAATCGTCAAAGTCGGCCACGCCTTCCAGTGCGAAACCCTCGCTGCCGTCGCTCTTTTGGAAGGTGGCAATGTGCAGATCGCGGACGATCAGCGAAACCTGCTTGCCCTTCAGGAGGTATTGGGCCAGTGACTCGGCCTGCTTGCCGAACATCGATACACGCACCCATTGGGTAGGGCGCTTGCCGTCATCTCCCTTTCGGCCATAGTTATAGGCCGCTGCGAGTTGTACGACGGTGGTGCCGCCTTGGGTCACGCGGGTTTCAGCATCACGGCCCAGCGTGAAAAGTCCTGTCAAAACTGCCATGTTTTTTCCTTATGCGGCCTGCTTGGCCTGTTCGTCGTTAGCGGCCAACGCGGCGCGCAGCTTCTCTTCGTATTCGGCGACCAGTCGCGCGAAGGCCATCAGGTCAGACTCCAACTCTTCGATTGCGTCCTCGTCACGCGTGATGCGCTTGATAACCATGTGCTCAAGATCGGGAACCCAGAGCACCAAATCCACCCACTGGCGGCCCAGGAGCCAGAGATAGCCCAGGCACTGATCGATGTAGCCGGACACATCTCCCTCCGCCACAGCGGTAAAGAGCGTGTCGCTGCTCACCATGGTCTTGATTTCCAACACCCCAACGTCGTCAATCAAGCCGTCTGGGGAGAGCCCAAACAGGCCGTCTTCAGTGGTGAAGAACCCCACCTCCTGGACCAAATTTCCCGTTCGGCGCTCGTATGCACGCCGGGCCAAGGGCTCCTGTTCTGTGCCGGTGCGCATTGCGGCGTTCTGGAACTTGCCCGGCGCCTTGCCACCACTTCGCTCCCGAGCTGTATCCATGGCATAGCCGATGCATGCTTTAGACGGCTGTCCGCCCTTTAGCTTGTCGCGGCAATCCTTGAAGCGGGAGCCTGTGATGCAGCCCTTGCGCACAGCAAGCCATTGCTCGCTGCCTTGCTCGTAATCGTGTTCAATCATTGCGCGGCTCCCTTCTTGTCAGCGTCCTTGGCGGCCTTCTTGAGTGAGTAGCTCTCAGGCTCCAGTGCTTCGCGGTCCTCAGGAGAAAGTGCCTTGATGTGCTTGCTCAGCGAAGCCCAGCCGCCCATCGCCGCATCCCGGGCGGCCGAAAGCAGGTGCAAGGGGACTGCAGCCGGGGGCGATTCGCCATCGGTGTCATCACCGCCCTCAGCCACGCCGCAAATAGCCTTCAGGGTGTAGCGCTCAAGGTAGCTCTTGGTGCTGGCTCGCGCCTGCAGGATGTTTTTGGCGCCGCCGGTATCGGGCGGGCCGCCCATGCTGACCGATTCGGAGTGCCCATTAACATGCTTCAAGGAGCATGTGACCTCGATCCAGTCCTTCTCGTCCTTGGTCAACTTCCAGGACGCGCTGAGCCCGTGGCGTGAAAGTGCTGGCGTTACGGCATCCACAACGTCATGCAACTCTGCGTAGTCGCGGCCCCGTAGCGGACCGTCAGTAACCTTGCGGCCTTTTACGATGCGCACCGCTTCGGCTTTGAAGGCGGCGAAGGCCACGTTATAGGCCTTTTCCGCTTCTTTTCGCTCCCAGCGGTCCTGCACATCCATCATCTTTCCGATCTCCTCCGGACTGATGCCTTGCGCGAATGCCGCCATCATCATCGCGGCTGGGGAATTCGGGGCCAGCGCAGTGGAATGGGTGGTCGCTAGGGGAGAGGCTTGCCGGGTGACAGGCTCAAGCTCCAAAACCTCTGCATGGGTTGTTGCGTTCATGGCTTGCTTTCAGTAGGCAATCGAAACTGCCGGGATGGATTTCTTGGCAATCAGGGTGACTGCCAACTTGGCGCACTCTTCGGTCATGCCGCCTTGCACGAAGGCTTCCAGGGCTGCTCGGTTGATGGCGGCCTTGTGTGCCTTGTCGCGTTCGCGGCGCTTGGCTTCGGCGGCTTCGGCTGCTGCCTGGGCTGCTACGCGGCGCTGTTCTTCTTCAACGGCCTCAGCGGCCCGGCGCGCTGCATCAGCCTTGGCCTGCTGCTCGCGCTGTACAGCCTCGGCTTTCTCACGCTCGGCACGCTCGGCGGACAGCTTCAATTCCAGCTCGCGGCGTTCGGCTGCAGCCTTGGTTTCTTGCTCGCGGCGAATTACAGCTTCTCGCTCGGCCTGGGCCTTGGCCTCGGCTTCTCGCTGGGCGCGCTCTCCTGCTTCGCGGGCGATGCGTTCTTCACGCTCCTTTTGCTCACGGGCTGCTGCTTCGGCGCGGAGGCGGGCGAGTTCTGCCTGCTCGGCTTCATGCTTCTCCCGGGCAGCAAGTGCGGAGGTCAGGGCATCAAGGGCTTTTGCCTTGGCTCGATGGGCCTCGGCTTCAAATTCCTCGAATGATTCATCAACCACAGTCAGATCGACTTCGTTGATAACAGCACTGAACTTGGCGCCATTCATGGCTGGGTCATCTGCTCGAATTTGCGCGGCAAGAGCGAACCATTCAATCGCGCCCTTGTGCTTTGCAATTCGTGCCTCCTCGGCTTCCTCCCACTCGGTCAGCGGGCGCCGTACATCGTCGCGCCACAGATCAAGCGTGTCGCGGACCCGCTTGCGCTCAGAATCGATCCGCTTTGGCACGTCCTTGAGGTCTGCCACCAGCTCCTTTCCGATGTTGTCCAGCGCCGTTTTGCTCTTGGCCACCTTGTAGGCGATGGAGGCAATCGCGTCACGGCCCTTCTTGGTGGTCACATCAGGCACAAAGGCGTCCAGCTCGGCCTTGATCTGGGCGAGGAATGGATCCAGGCCCATGGGCGTGCTGTAGACCTGCAGCGCCGTCTCGCTGGGCGGCAATGCGATGAGGTCGGTGTTCTGTTCTTTCATTGGTCACCCTTAAACAATCGCGCCCGCACGAACAGCGGCCGCAAAAAAAGAAAGCGCCGTTATGGCGCTCCATAGGAATGCGTGATGCAGAAGGTTCACGGCTTTTCTACTTTCCTGAGGTGAATTGATTGCAGCCGGCGAAATTTCTCGAAGGTCTTGCTCACATCGGTTGCAACGGCCGGCACGTAGCGGCTCTTCTTCTGGCCTCGCTCGGGGCACAGTGCTCGGGTTGGCATGGTCAGCATGGGGGTGGTGGTCATAGATCAATCCCTGCCTTTTCCTTCATTTCAACCGCCTCGTCTGCCGTAACCAGCAGCAAACGCATTGGCTCATCAACCATGGTGTTGATGGCGGCTTCTAGCGCCGACACGGTTGACACAATATTCAGTGGACTAGCGAACTGCTTTACAAGCTGGTCTGCCTGGAGAAGAAACGCTCGGCGAATGGCGACTTCGTTCATGCTGGCCTCACCACAAGCCCGCCAACGGGCCCAGAGAACAAAGAAAAAGCCGCATCAGTTGCGGCTTGGCGGGTTGGGTAATTGGCGGCGCTGACATGGCCGTGATAGACGTACACGTATTCACTCGTCATCTTCAATCCCCTCGATCTCGTTGCAGAGGCGCAGCATCCGATCCCCGGTGCAGCAGCGAATTCTGTTTGCGGTGTCTGCCAGGTCTCGGGCCTCTTCAACCAACTGGGCCAGCTGGTCGCGCAGCGTGAAGTTTTCGTCTTGTAGCTCCCGCAGGCTCTGCATGCGCGCTGGCGGGTCGAATTCAGGGACTCTGCTGTCCCATGCTGCCTGCCCACGGGCCAGCGCGTGATAGTTGGACAAGTCAGTCATGACAACGCCTTTCTGGCCCAAACTCCGGGGCGGCCAATTTGGTCGGCAACAATGCGCAGCGCCTCTTCTTGTGCGTACTGACACATCCCGCAGTCCATCAGGTGTTGAATGCGCTCGATTCCCTCGACAGGGGGAGCGCAATGCCCTCGACGCTCAAGCTCTTGAAGAAGGTCCTCGGTGTCGGCTTCGGTAAGGTCTGGACCATCGACCCATACGCTCACATAAGGCATAGCGATCTCCCAAATAAAAAACCGCCCGTAGGCGGCAAAAGCGCAGAATGTTCTAGAAACTGCGCTGAGTGGTCGTGAATAGATTGGCCAGGGTTGGCTGCTTATATGAATAAAACCATCATTTGGACGGGCAGGGCGCTACTCCTGCAAGGTGTTTCGACTTCACGCCATCCTGTGACGTAGAGCGGTCTGCGGCCACCTACCTACCTTTATGGCTTGGATTTCTGAGGTGCCATTCTTTCCTCTTTGCGTGTCTCCGTCGCACCACGCCGCCGCCCAAATGATGGCCCTCTTTCGAGGAGTACCCAAAGCATCAAATCATCTGAAATGATGCTCTTGGGGTGCTTATGGGGTTGCCTTGGCGATGGCCGCACGCTTCTCAGCATCCGGGCCGCACCAGCCCAGACCCTGGCATGCCTCGCACTCATCAAGGAAGGGCAACGAATCCGCACCCAATTGATGGCTGACCTTGTGATAAGCGGTCTTCTTTCCTTCTCCGCCGCACTCCGGGCACTCGTGCGCGTCGTACTCAACCCATTCCATCGGCTGCCTCTTGCCGCAGCTGTTGCACTCAATGCCGTCGTTCATCAGCAGCGAGAAGTTCACGGATCCGCAGTCACAGGTCACGGCCATGTGATCGCTGATGCTCATCACGTTGCTAGATTGCATTTATCATCCTTCCGCGCCTGTGCGCATAAATTGAAAACGCCCTGAGTAGGGCGCTTGGGGGGTTAGGGGCCGACTGCCTGCTTCGTGATAAAGCACTGGTCGTGTATGTAACCCTGTACCCATGATTCAGTGATAGCTGTCTGAACGGGAGGGGTGAATTTCAGCAAGGCCTCCGCGATCTTCTGGAAGCCCTCCATGCTCACCTCGAATTTTTCGTAAATCTTGTCCTCCACGTCGCGCTCATCGAGATCAGAGGCATCGGGATCAACGCCAACCACTCGGCAGGCAAGCTCTAGAGCTTCAAAGTCGTACATTGCATCTCCTTGAAAAAGCAAAAGCGCCAACCCGTGACGCTTGTGATTTCCCTCTGATGTCGCCCAGAGGGGAGCGCCGGCGGTTAGATGCCGCGCCGCAGGAATGCATCGGGCTTCGTTCTGGCGATGGACTTGAGCACCTCATCAAGCTCCTTGCGGGTCACTTTGTGCTTCTCCATTAACTCCTTGGCGCGCTCATCAGATAGCTGGGCGACCAGGGCCAAGGCCTTGGCCTTTTTGGCGTCGAATTCGGCCTTCCTAGCATCGAGTTCGTTGCGCTTTGCGATTGCCTGCTCACGCTTGTAGCGGTCAAGCTGGTTGTCGATGTTCCCGCGCTTAGCCAACGGAACATTCAGTACTCCGTGATCTAGCATTGCTACTCCCTAGAAAAACGAAACGCTCCCGATGGAGCGCTTTGGTTTTCTCCCCCGGCTAAACCGGGGTTGGCTGGTTACTAGAAAACCCCAATATGAGAACTGAGGTATGTGACTAATAGTTACCAGATGAGCATCGGATCAAAAGCCTCTCAAATAATCTGCAGCAGCGGATATTCGATCAACTACCTCTACGACCTGCACCTAAAGGCGAGTCGCGGGGATTCTGCTGCTCGCGAGCAGATTGGAGCTCTCATCAAGAAGAACAGGGAGTTGAGCCATGTCTTCTACACTTTTCAAAGTGCGGCCCAACGAGTACAGGACGCCCGTAGGGCTACACGCAAGCTCAAGCAGAAGGCCAAATCAACAGACCCCCGCAATGGCAGCTGGGAGCGCCTTACAGCTCGTGTTCGAAAGTCTCCAGGGCTCGCCCTCCAAGGAGGATTGCCAGGACTAGGTAAGGGAAGCCGATAGAAACAAGGCCTCGCTGAAGCCTTGTGTGTATCGCCCCTGCTCCTCTCGCAAGGGGGTTGCTGGCATCTCCCCTTTCGGGTCCAGCTTCGCTCTGGCAGCTTTATGCAGATCACTATCTGCGCCGTATGTGCACCATCGACCGCTTCGGGGCGGTCAAGTCGCAGCGCGTTCCGGAATTTCATCGGGGCGCCTTGTGTCTCACGACGTGCTTCAAACTCTCTTTTGTTAAAGAAGGGGAGTTAGCTCGATCACTTCACACCCATCGCCTGGTGCAACTAGCTGCGCTCCACTGGAGCTAGACCTTCCTCTTGCATCGAGTCGGTTCAGGGGCCGGATCGCTACCCCTTCGGTCGTTTCGCGTTCGTTGCTGCGATGAAGTCATCTTAAGCGATATGCTTAGATTTAGTCAAGCGAAATTAAGCGAAAATTTTAGCGATCTTAAGCGGTAGGGCTAAAATCCCCCATGCCCACCATCGGCCAGGGCAAGAAAGGTTGTCTATGGGGATGAAGAGCGCAGACGAGGCAAAGCCAGGCGCGGGCGTACCGGCCAGACCTAAGCCGGACGGGAGCACTCAGAGTGATAGGGGGGAGTGGGGGTACATACCGCCGGGCAGCGTGTTTGTGCCCAAGAGGTGGTTGGCATTCGTGAATGTCTGCCTGGTGGTGATTTTGGTAGGCAACGCCATCCTGCTTGTTGTGCAGGCGGCAAATTACTTCGAGAAGAAATCCAACACTGCAAAGGCTGTAGCTACAGCGCTGAGCACTGCAGCAGCGAGCGCAGCCAAGTAGTTCCTATCGTGTCTCCACGATTTCGGTGCAAGTTTTGCCGATTGCCTGCGCATCAATTCCATCGTGATGGCCATCTTCGCTCCTTCATCGAGAACGCCGTCTTGAGGAACGCTTTCCCGAGTCAGGTACTGCATGAGCTTTTCATCAGACAACTCTTTGATTTTCTCTGCGCGGAGGGAGTAGGGTTGAGGCTGTTTTTCGACCGGTATATAAGGCGGCTGCTGTGGTCTAGGTCCTGCCGGCGTAGAGCTACTCATGCTGCGCAGATGCTCGGAAATAAGTGACCGTGCGTTACGCTCCCGCTCTTCCACAGGCCCCAGGCCCGCAAGATCTGACAGCCGGCGGGCTTGTCGCGTGCGCGATTCGAGACTAGAGCCATCCTGATTTTGCGTTTGCTTCTCCATCATTGAAGTATCGCTGAGAGGGTACGCATCAGAGCATCCCAGGCAACAAAAAACCGCCCGGAGGCGGTTGTGTGGAGGAATAAAAAGGCCGATCCTGGTCACCCAGGTTAGCGTGCAAGTGTTAGAAGGGAGGGAGGGTGCTTCGCACGACTTCGGCATGAAATCTATGGATACATCTTAGACCAATTCTTTTGGTCAATGGTTCGCGGATGTCTCGTTGGTGCTACTTCAGGCATAAAAAAAGCCCGCAGTTGCGGGCTAAACACTCGAGAGCTCAACTCTTGTGCAGTGGTGCCTCCCCATGGAGTATGGCAATACTATGCCAGGCGCTGCTGCTCGACCTTGTCAATTGTCAAAGAATGATTGGCAAAAAAAGAACCCGCACAAGGCGGGCTGTGGGATCTATCCCCGAAGTACTCCTCCCTCCAGAGCAGTTAGCTAAATATAACAAATATATCGATATCTTTTCGTTGATTGATGTCAACTAGTGTCTTGTGGACGCCACCGGTAGAGGAAACTGTTGACAGGGTCAAGGTCTTGAGGGATACTGACTTCAGCTCATCGACCAGCGACTCGTGTAAGTGTTGAAGGAGTTACGAAGCCGTCCCTATGGGGCGGCTTCAGCTTTTGTGCTGGTGCTTCAACCATGACGCGTGACGTTTTACCAGTTTTGACCTCTGGTGTTCGCGATCTACGTAGTAGGCTGTCCAAGGCAGGATGTAGTCCTTTCTCTCATTCAGGACTACCAAATAGGCTTCATGTTCGAGATATATGTGGATTCTCGACTCATTACCTTTTTCTTCTTGCCACACTAACACTCCACGCGAATCGCACAAGTTAATACTAGGCTTGGGCCAGCGAATCCTCTCGCATCTTCGCAAGTCTGGAATTCGGTCGGCCTCTACATTTCCCTCGCTAATGAAATGCCAAAATGTACCCTCTTTATTGTCATACAGTGGGTATCGCTTCAGTCCTAATCTTTTGCCTCGAAATACAGGCTTTTCTACGACGAAATCTTGCTCAAATATTTTGTAGATCGCGTTTAGATATCGCGTCCAGTCTCCATCATGAGACCCCAACGGTTCAGATGCTGGTAACCATTCATAGTGTTCACTCACCATTTACCTCCTGGGCACGCCAGCAAAATATATTGAATTTCTTTTCTTGTAGTAAGGTGCTTTGATTCAGGCGATATCCAGATCTCTCTCTTATTCTGCTTATTAGGGCTTCCTTGGCCTTGCTGCCGCTAAGATTGCGATTCACATAAGAGACCGCGCCGGCGAGCATATCAACTATTTGCATTTGCTCGACTTCATCAGACCTTACCAATTGGACTTTCTGAACTATTCTTCGGGAGAAATCATACTGATTGTATGAAAGCACCTCGTGAAGTTTACTTATTTTTTTTGCTCCTTTAGTGTCCTTGATGTCAATATATATGTTGTATTTACCGGTGGGGGATAGAAGAGTTTTGATTAGGGTGAAATACATTTTATAGTACCAAACATCATGATCCTGGCCTTCTAAGCCGTTGTGATGGACCTTTGATTTATCTGGCACGACTAAGGCTCGAAAATGCAAGCTATCATCATCGAAAAAATAGTCAACTATATCCATATATAGCTGTAGTTTAGACGGTGATACTTTATTCCACTTGAGTTCAAAATTTGGCGGCATTTTATGCCGCTTTTTTATTTCACGAACTCGCCTAGCGATTTCTCTTGTGCTTTCATCGGAGCACCAAACTGAGCCGAGCGTCATTGCCAGCTGCCCATCATTTTCAAGATGGCAAGACTCATCACAATAAAGATTAAAAACTGCCATACATCTTTGTTAAATTTTAATTGCTCGCTCTTCCTAGGATGTCCATCCTACCAGCACTAGCCTTACATCAGCTTACAAGGTGTCGCTGATTCCTCGCTAAGTCGGCGGGGACACGCCCTCCATTTCCCTCAGCCTGTGCCCCCCATTCACAAGTCAGGCAGCGTCGTCCACTGCCTTCTGCTTCCTGACGCGCGGGATCTCGTAGTGTTGGCCAGGGAAGAAGAGCCGCTCAATCTCCCTGAGCTTCACAAGTCCAAGGCCTCTGATCTTCAGTAGATCCTTCGGCTCCATCGCGCAGAGTTGTTCTGCAGTCATGATCCCGTCCCGAGCCAAGGCCTGTACGGTTTCAGGGGTGAGGAGGCCGTTAAGAGACGAGTCTTTGATGTGACGTATGGGCCTGCGGGCCAGCACTGGCTCGAACGACTTGCCAGGGAAAAACGCTTTCTCAATTTGCTTGAACCTGAGCATTCCCATGCCCCGCAGCTTCAAAAGCTCGTGCGGGTAGGCTCTGCGCACTGCTTCCACGGTGTGAATGCCGTTCTTCGCGAGGACGTGAGTCACGTAGGCAGGCAGTAGATCGCGCAGGGGCGTCTCGGATTGTGGTTCATCCAGCATGCGAAACATCATATGTGGTGCCGCAAATAACTGCGATAGGGGAATGCGCAGTCGTAAAAAAGCCCTCCGAAGAGGGCTCTTGATCAGCTCGATTTGCGCCGGCGCATGAGGCCCATGGATCCGGCGACTACCCCAGAGAGCAGCAGCAGGCCAACACCACCTATAGTAGGGACTGTCTGAGGGGCAGTCGGTGGAGGAGGCGCTGTCACCGTAAAGTCTTGTGTTTGAGTGCTACTTGTACCGGTGAGTGTTGCGGTCACAGAGTACTGACCAGCAGGCAAACCTGCACCTTGAATACTGTAGGTATTGTCGGGATTCAGAGTAGCCTGAATGTTTTCGACGTACCCATTAGGACCAGTAACAACTAGGTCGACAGTGGTTGATGTGCCGGGGTTTGCAACTGATCCAGCGTACACAGGCTTGGTAAAGGCTGGCAATGTTCCGGGATTCGTCAAAGCCAAGCTTGAGGGTAGCTGGCCAGCAACCAGAAGTCCGTCAACCGCCAAACCGGATTGCTGACCATTGTCAGACCAATTGACCACTCCGATTTCAAGTCGGTAGGATCCTGCCGCAGGAACATTGTATGTAGCTTCAACCCAGCCCGAGTAGCCACATCCTGCGTCGTAGCATGAACCCGTGCCGCCTCCAGCAGTCCCCAATGGAGACCAAGTCGGAGCGCCCGCAATGATCGGCACACTTGGCGGAGTGAGTGTTGCTTGGGGCGGAGGCATTCCGTTACCTGGCACTACCGATTCCACTGGATCTGTACGCGCTGTGAAAAGTAGCGCAACTTCATTACCAGATCCGTCTAGGAGCCTTGCCCAAGCGAAATCAGAAAAACCTGCCCCATCACTAGTGACATAGTTGAATTGAAAGCTAATGGGTGCACCGGCTGCAGGAACTGCAAAGAGTGGCGAAGTATATGTAGAACCGTTCTTGACTTCTGTGTTCGGTACGCCGGTGGGCAACTTGGTCAAGTCAAAATCATCAGGGCTAGAGCCATCGGCATTTATTTGAGTACTCACCCATGCGTAGCCAGTAGTACCTGCTACAGGAGCATCAGTGACTACACCGTCTGCCGTTGAAGTCCCACATCCAATCAGATTGCTGCATGTCCAGCCGGTGGTGTCGATTGCCCAAGATTGGACTGAGAAAACTAATCCGGCTGTAGCCAAAAGAGTCTTAACTTTCATTTTTTCTCCTGAGAGTTGAGCTCCAAATTGAAGCGAATGAACACATCCTACAAAGTGGTGATTCAAGGCTTTGAACTGTTTGAAGGCAAGGCCCCTTTGACAGACCAGGCGACGAGGTTCACAATTTTCTAAAAAGCAATAAATGTAAACAGATTGTTGCGCATTGTCCATCACTGAAATTAGCGATAGGGATAACCCGAGCTAATAACAGCAGGGGCAAAAAAGCCCGCGTCTGCGGGCTGCTGTGTCGAGTCTACTAATCGCTTTGCCACCGCCATAAGCCTTAGTTGCTCAAAGCCAACCCATCTCTAGTGCAAAGAAAACTGCGACCATGAGCACCACATAGGCTGCAAACACAGCCTTGATGTAGATAGGCCAACCCCGAATCACTTGCCAGATGTTTTTGTTCTTCCAGGCCATCGTCTTCATGAGTCCTTGCGATGCCCGCCGGCATCGCAGCGGGGGAGGGCTAGCGACACTCAGGCCCGCCAGCTTTCGACAGCGCGTTGACTATTGCATCGTGCACGATGAAAGCTGTCGTAACATCCCCCACGAGATGCTCAACGTCTTTTGTCGGCAAAGTCAGATAGCCCTTGCTGCCAGTTATCCGTACAACGCGTTCCTTCGCCTTAATGAACTGCCTCAGCCCAATCTGATCAGCATCGTTAGTAATCAGGTCGATGCGCTCAAAGACTCCATTTGCGTCGTTGCTACGCTGAACCTCGTGATGCTGAAAATCACGCTCTAGGACAACTTTTCCGTCAGCAAGAATGGCGACTTTCTTCATAAAGGCCCATCCACCTTTGCGATCAACCACTGGGGCGATCAGGATCGCGGGGCGCTTGCACTCTAGTGCAGACACGTATATCTGGACATTGCTCTTTGTGCTCAGAGTTTCGTTGAGGTTGCTCCAGAATGGTGTGAACTGGTCGAGCTTCCGAAATGAGTCGTGTCTTCCTGCGACACGCGAACTTAATTCACACTTCAAGCCTGGCATTTCGTTGGGCACGAAACAAGCCGTGTATTCCGTCGTGCCGTCGGCATTCTTCTTCACCTCAGAGGCCACGAAAGATGACGCTAGATCTCTATTCCAGTCTGCCGCTGTATATGCGGGGGACTTTTGATTTGACGGGCTAGAGGAAGCGCAGAATGCCTTCCCCATGGCCAGCGCCCCCAAGAGCGCGATACACATAACTCTCTTCATCTTTCCCCCACGTTTTTAGCAAGTCTGGCAATGGTGTCTTGATACAGGGTGGTCTACCTGGAGGACTTTTATCATCGCTCTCTATGGCGATAGCGCCTGCGGTGCTCTGTCATGGTTCCAATTACAGTGAGATCGTGCTCATCACTACGCATGGAGGCATAGTTCTCATTAAGCGGAATCAGCTCAAAGATTTCGTTTCCAAACATATCAATCCCACGGGCTCGATATTTCTTGAATGTGGCTTCCTTGGAGCTGTTTTTGGCGGCAACGTAATCGCCTGGATTCGGGCGAACGTCAGGATCAATTCGCACGCGGTCCCCTTCTTTGAACTCAGGGAGCATTGAGTCGCCTTTGATTTCCAGGAAGAAGGCCCAAGGACCAGCATCGTCATCACCCGCCTCCGTAGCAAATCCGTCGCCCGGTCCATACGGATCCGCAATCTCCTTCAATGCACCCGCTTGAATAAACGAGATGACTGGATACTCGCGAACGCCAGGCTTGACGACCGCCACGTTCGCGTCGAAGGCTCTACGGGCATGGTCCACGTCCATCCATCCCTCCAACTTCTTGCAGCCGTGTTCCAGCTTGCGGGCCAGCTTATCTCCCATCTGACGTTGTTTGCCTGTCTTCTGATCAATTGACTGCTTTCGCAACTGGCTGAGGTACACGGCGCTCGTCTCAGCCAAGGCTGCGACTCGCTCCATCGAGCCTAACTCTGTAGCAAGTAGGTCGAGGTTTTCACGTCTTATCTGATGGACTGTCTTCATGGGACTGATTAGAAGCGAAACGCTTAAGTTATCAAATAAGCGATACGCTTGATTTTTCCTTTTTTATCGCTTAAGATGAGCCATGTTCTTAAGCGAATACACATCTGCGGTCCGAGGTCGAAAGTCGGAGCTCGCGCGAATCCTCAACCTGCCTGCCCAACTCATCGGCCAGTGGGCAAATGGCATTCGGCCTGTGCCAGTCGAGCGATGCCCCGCAATCGAGGCTGCGACCAAGGGTGCTGTGACTCGCCAAGACCTTCGCCCGAACGACTGGCAGCTGATCTGGCCTGAGCTCAAGAACAAAAAGGAGGCTGCTCATGGCTGACCTCAACCCCGGCTTGCTCTCGAAGCAAGCATGCGCGGCAGAGCTGGAGCGTCGCGGAATTAGGGCTGCTGAACAAGCCGTAGCAAGCCCTCGGAAGTTTCCCTCACTCCGGACAGCCATTCTTCGGATATGGCAGTGGATGGCAAAGCCAAGTCGTCCCACATCGAAACATTCTGGAGGTACGAAGTGATGAACGCTTGTTTTGATGGCTCCGGCAGTACCCGCACCAGTGTTGCGATGGCAATTTCCAACGCCTGTATTGAGCCTTGCTCGAAGGTTTGGTGCTTGGCTTCTTTCTTTTCCATGGCAAGGGCCCTTTCTAGTGTTGCTAAGTGCAACCGCAATTCTAGTCAGGCGTCCTTTGCCACCCCTTACGTTCATCACAAGGAGGCTGCATGACCGCATCGACCTCTGTCGTCTTGAATGAGCGAGCTCAGGCCGAGTTGAAGTCCCTTCTATCTGGGTTTGAACATGCTCCCGAGGGTGTTCGTCAATGCCTTGCGAACAGCCTCCGCAGCTTGCTTGCGGGCCTCGCCTACTGTGACCTGACGCTCGCACCCATTGCAGGTCAAGACGTCTTCCGGTTGGAGTTCTCTGCCGGATGGATGTCTGAATTGCGTGCTGCCGCAGCTCACGCAAGCCAATGCGATTCGTTCTGTGCTCATGGAGGCCCTCATGCGAAGTGAAGTTGTGGAACACCAATCTTCGCGTGGTGGGCTCTCCATGTCCAGCCCGACCCCATTGCCGATGGCATACGCAGACCTGGCATCGCTGGTCTGAATCGCAATATCCGAACTGATTTCCAGCCCCCTGATTTTTGAGAGAGAGGAAAAAAACACCATGGCCTACGAAAACCGCGACCTTGTCCGCGTTCCTATTTGCATGCTGCGAGGCAGCAAAGAGGAGGAGGAGAAGTTGTTGCGCCTGGCTAAGCGCTTGTCCAACGGCGGGTCGACCGCCGTGGCTCTTCGAGATGTGCTGTTGAAGCTGGCTGATGAGATGGAGCATGAGCGAAATCCTATTTCGTTCCGCCAGCTTGACAGGAACGCTTTCGGCGCTATGCGTGCGGCGTGATTCTGGTTTTCGTCACTTCATCAACCCTCAGCCCATGTAGATACCAATGAACCTATTCCCGCTGCGCATTGATCTGGAGGGCGCGACTCCACAACAGATTCGCGCTATCAATAACAAAGCATTTTGCGAAGGCGTGTCCTTCTCCGAGGCCGCCAAACGGATGCTTTTGGAGTACGAGGACCGGCTGGAAAAAGGTGTTGCGATGAACCCCATCGCACGTCTCTTCCGTTTCGCTTGGATGCACTAGGGCGGTACTTCTCAGTTACTCAAAAGTATGAACGCCTTCACCCGCCCAGCCAAATCCATCGCCTCCGGGCTCACCAAGCCCCGAATCCTCAAGACAGTAGAGCGCAACCCCCGCTACCACGGCTACTACATCGAAAGCGGGGCTCAGTCCCAGGCATCAACCCTCAAGACCCAACGAATTCTGAAAGGAGCCCTGCGATGAACAACGTCCGAGCAAGCGACCCAATCACTAGCGTCATCGCAGGCGAGCGCGCAGCCTTGTTCGCTGGCAACCACTACGTCCGCATCCTGGCAGCCCTGGGCGAAGAGAAGAGCCTGACAGCCGGCGAGATGGCTCAGGCCACCGGCATGTCGGTAGAGCAGGTCTGCCGCCGTCTGCCTGAGCTGCAGGCACGCGGCCAGGTGCAAGTTGTGCAGTTTGAAGGCGAAGACCTGCTGCGCAATGGCTATCGCGTCTGGGAGGCCACATGACCAGCGACACAAAAGAAAAACGCCTGTGGCTTTTGGCGAAGCGAGCAGGCGATTTATCTGTAGCGGCTTATCACGGCGGCAACCGGGACAAAGCCATTTGGTTTAACGAAAAACGTAAGCGCATTTTATGGCTGATTTATCGGCCTAGCAAGGGGTAAGACAAGTGGCACGCATCAGAACTATCAAACCGGAACTGTGGACAGATGAGCGACTCACTGAGTGCTCACTGAGTGCTCGCTTGCTTTTCATCGGCATGCTGAACTTTGCCGACGACAACGGCAATATGCGCCACTCCCCAAAGCGCTTGAAGATGCAAGTTTTCCCTGCCGACAACATTGATACGGCGCCATTGCTTGAGGAGCTGCTTGCTCAAGGAGTGGTAGTTGCCTACTCCGTGAGCGACGAGCACTACCTGCATCTCAAGGGCTTCAAGAAGCACCAAGTCATCAATCGCCCATCAAAGACAGACATCCCTCAACCATCCTTCATTGAGAAGGATGAGACTGATTCAGATGAAGGCGAGGATCACTCACTGAATGCTCATGGAGAAGTCAGTGACGGAAGGGAAGGGAATGGAAAGGAAGGGATTAGAGAAGCTAAAGCTTCTTCGTCGGCCGCTGCGCTGCCGGACTGCCCACATGCCGAGCTGATCGACCTCTTTGCTGCAAAGCTGCCAATGCTGCCTCAGCCAAAGCCTGAGCTGTGGAGCGGGGCTCGGGCGAAAGCGTTGAAGGCTCGCTGGGTCTGGGTGCTGACGGCCAAGAAGCGCAACGGCGATCGCTACGCCACCGACAAGCAATCGGCGATCGACTTCTTCGCCCGCTTCTTCGACTACGTCTCCGGGAGCGACTTCCTGTCTGGCCGCAACGGTCAATGGACGGGCTGCGACCTGGCTTGGCTGGCAAACGAAACCAACTTTGCCAAGGTCATGCAGGGCAACTACGACAACAAGGAGGCCGCATGAACTTCGAAACCATCGACCAGTTGGCGAACCCCGCCGAGCGTCTGAGTTCCATCCAGGTTGAGCAGCGACTGTTGTCCATGTTCATGCTGCCCAACGTGAACCTCGAAGAAGTGGCCGCCGGCGTCACTGCTGATTCGTTCTACTTTGAGCCCAACAAGCACATTTTCTCGGCGATCCAGTCCTTTGCGATCGGCGGCGAAGCCTTCGAGCTGGGCGCGATGCTGGAAAAGCTCAAGGGTGTCGTTGACTTCGTTTACTTCAACGAGGTGGCCAGTTGCAACGACCATGGCACCTACGGGATCTCCCGGCTGGTGAAGCTGCTGCTGGACCTTCAGCGCGCCCGCCAGCTCTACAGCGCGAGTGAACAAGTGTCCGCCCTGGCGTTCGAAGATGGATCGATTGACGATCGCATCGATCGTGCCCAGGCAGTGCTGTCCGGCCTTCAACAGAACGAATCCATTGAGGATTGGGTTGATGCCTACACAGCAGCAATGCAACACACCGCGCTCATTGAGATGCGCGAGCGTGGCGAGGTTGTCGGTTTGGCTTCTGGTCTGAGCGACCTCGATGAAATGTTGGACGGAGGCTTTGTGCGCGGCAATCTGGTGGTGGTGGGAGCCCGCCCAGCCATGGGAAAGACCTCGTTCGCAATGTCGATCGGCCTTCACCTGGCCTCCGAGTACCACACCGGCATGCTGTCCATGGAGATGCCGCATTCTGACCTGCGCGATCGTCAGACGGCGATCCTGGGCCGAATTGCGATCGGCAGCATCAAGCGCCCGAAGAAGGGCCAGGGCTTGGATTGGGATGCTGTTGTCGACGGGGTAGAGCGCTCCCGCCACCTCAAGTGGTACGCCTCCGACAAGTCGGGCCTGAACATCCTGCAGGTTCGATCGATGGCGCGCCGCTTGAAGCGATCGAAGGGCCTGGATGTCTTGATCGTGGACTACATCGGCCTGATGAGCGGCCTGGACCCCAAGCAAGCCCGCGCCTACCAGGTCGAGGAGATCAGCCGGGGCCTGAAATCGCTGGCCAAGGAATTGAACATCGTTGTGGTGTGCCTCGCACAGGTGAACCGCGGCGCTGCAGAGAAGCAGATGCAGCCTCCGGGCCTGCATGAGCTGCGTGATTCCGGCGCGATCGAGCAGGACGCCGACGTGGTGATGTTCCTGCATCGCCCGATCGCAGCGAACCCAAGCCTTGACGCCCAGTGGCAGAACTACGCGGTTTGCCGGGTAGCCAAGAACCGTCAGGGCCGCACCGGTGATGTGCATCTGTTCTTCCATGGTGAATCGACCCGCTTTGAAGCATGGGGCGGCACGCCGCCATCGCTGACTACATCAAGCGCAACCAAGACACACAGGGGAATGGATTGACATGTGCAACCTGCAAACACTGGCAGCTAAAGGACTCGTCCGGCCAAACAACACCGATGGCAAAGCACCACATGGCGCCATGCGAGTTTGGCCCATCGTGGCGGTTCCTGCCACCACACCAAACATGCAACAGCCACCAGGCTGCACCGGTAAATGTGATCAAGGTCAGGGATGCCTGGCTCAACAGGAAGGGGTGAGGGGATGAACTGCAAACCTGGAGATTTGGCCGTGCGTATAGCGGGCCCAGAGGGGGCTTATATCAAGGTCGGCCATGTGATGGTGGTTCTTGAATTGATAGGCGGGTCATCGATTTGTGCACGTACGGGAAAGTTTTGGGATGAAGGAAGTGTTTGGCTTGTAGAGATAAATGGCCGACGCATCGCCCCTGATGGGAATCCATTCGGAGTACCAGATATGTACCTCCGCCCCATCCGAGACAACGAAGGCGAAGACGAAACACTGCAATGGGCGCCAGTGCCAGTGAAGGAGATCGCATGAGCGCACTAGACACCCAAATCGGCGGCGACCACTACAAGAGCATGCCAATCCAGCCCATCGAGGTAATGCGTGAGGTGCTGACCAAGGAGGAGTACATCGGCTTCCTCAAGGGCAACATCATCAAGTACTCGATGCGCGCCGGCAAGAAGGAGGGCGCCTCCGACGACGCGGCCAAGGCGGCGCACTATCGTCAGTTCCTGGCTGAGGCGAAAGGCGAGCCATCCAATGGTTTGCTGGACCTGCCCGTGATCGACATGGGGGCTGGCCGTGACTGAGCCCATTGACCCACAGGCAGCAGTTGACTACATGCTGAAGACGGCGCCACGCTTCGCAAAGGCCCGCGCCGAACGGCTGCACCTCGAAGAATTCCGCAAGTCGAAAAAGGCGCTGCTGATGAAGGATTCGGACGGCAAGACCGTCTCCGAGCGGGAGGCAGACGCTTACGGCCATCCAGATTACTTGGAGGTGTTGGAGGGCTACAAGG
Organism: Comamonas sp. MYb69; assembly: GCF_037479315.1. Classification (NCBI taxonomy): domain Bacteria; kingdom Pseudomonadati; phylum Pseudomonadota; class Betaproteobacteria; order Burkholderiales; family Comamonadaceae; genus Comamonas; species Comamonas sp. MYb69. The sequence continues at coordinate 134,264 of NZ_JBBGZG010000008.1, read as the reverse complement.
TGGCCGTGGAGGCCGAAGAAACCCTGCGCTGGAAGCTAAAAGCCGCCGAGATGCAGGTGGAAATCTGGCGCAGCCAAGAGGCCAGCAACCGGGCAGAGGGGAGGGCGGTGCGATGAGGTTTGATCTTTCAAGGCGATTAGTGCAAGAGGCGGGCGGATTGACCCAGGAAGTGATGAAGCAGGTACTTTATTACGACAAGGTAAGTGGTTGCATGTACTGGCGGCACGCAGCTAAAGGTCGTAAGGCTTGGGCTAAAGCTGGCTGCTCCCGTGGTGATGGGTATACGGTGGTGAGCATCAGCGGAAGATTCTTTTATGCGCACAGGCTTGCTTGGTTGTATATCTACGGAAACATGCCGTCGGGGATCGTCGATCACATAGATGGCAATCCTAGTAATAACTCGATTGGCAACCTGCGCTTAGTTGATAAGCGCGGCAATGCGGAGAACATGCAGCGCGCGACAAGGGCTAGCAAAACGGGATATTTGGGCGTTTATTTGCGGAGCGATACAAGACGCTTTGCCACGCAAATAAAGGCGGATGGCAAGCGCCACAGTTTGGGTTGCTATGCATCTGCGGAGGAAGCGTACGCGGCTTATTTAAAAGCCAAGCGAGAGCTTCACCCCAGGGGGCGCCTGTGAACTGGCTTAGACGGACAAAGTGCCCCCACTGCAAGGCCAAGCTTGAAGCAGGCCAGCGCATCCACCCCGACTGCATTGAGCCGTGGGCAGAGGCCCAGGCCGCCAAGAAGGAGCGAGAGGAGGCCAAGCGCGCACGGGCTGCTGCCAAGGTAGAGCGAGCCGAAACCAAGCGCCGCAAGGAGGCCATCAAGACCATCCCGGAACTGACCCGGGAAGCACAGATTGCCTTCAACGCCTTCATCCGGGCCCGGGACCAGGCCGCAGGCTATCCCTGCATCAGCTCCGGCCGGCCGCTGGACTGGTCGGGGAATGCTGTGGATGCCGGGCACTACCGGTCAACCGGCGCTGCCCCACACCTGCGTTTCAACGAGGACAACTGCCACGCCCAGTCGAAGTTCGACAACCAGTGGCGGGCTGGGAACGTGGTGGATTACCGGATCAAGCTGATCGATCGGATAGGACTGGAGCGGGTAGAGGCCCTAGAGGCTGACAACCAGGTCCGCAAATGGACCCGCCAGGAGCTGATCGACATCCGCGACAAGTACAGAGCAAAGACGAAAGAACTGAAAGGTAGACCATGACAACCATGAGCGAAAAGCTGGCCCAGGAACTAGAGCGGTTTGCTGCTCTTTTACGCAGCGGGGAGTGGGATGCAGAGAAGTGCAGCTGGAGCCCTGAGTACGACACCCAATTAGTTGGTATCCAACTAATTGACGATGCGCCACATAAGCAAAAAACGGAGTTGGTGAGGCAGGAAGTCCAGTTCACCCTGGCCAGAAGCGCAAAGAAAGAGAGAGCCTGATGATTGAAGAACGCTACCTATCCGCATCCCTGGCCTCTTGCCTGGCAGACGAGCCCCACAAGATTGGCCAGGTCGATGTCATCAAGGCCAGCGGCATGAGCCCGCGAAACTTGGCTGCTCACTACCTGCGCTTGATCTCCAAGCCTACCAAGGAAGACATGACCCGGTTCTACGCCGCGCTGCTGCAGCACACGCAGGAGAAGAAGCTGGAAGGCGGCACAGACGCAATCGTGGCGGCCATCGAGTGGCTGGTGGATCCGCGTTGCAAGGTCTGCCATGCAACCGGGGTAGTGGCCAAGGGCGATAAGGAACACACCTGCCCAAAGTGCAAGGGCGAGAAATTCCGCAAGGAGCCGGCCAGCCGTGCAGCCCAGATGCTGATCGACCACGTTCGCACCTGCCGCGCAGCCCATGGCGGCCGAATGTTCAGCCTGCTCAAATAAATCTTGTAACGCAGCGAGAAGTGTGGTAACGTTCGGACTGCGTTATTTTGATGATGAATCAGTTTGGGCTGTGCTTAGGCCTCCCATGATTCAGATAAACCATCCCATGTATTCCATGGCAGGCCTTAGATGGCGGAGCGTTTCCGCTTCTAGGGCCATCACGCAGGCAGATTGACTGGCGCATAGCGTTGCCGGTGCCTTTCGGTACTTTGCGCGCTCCCTGGGAAGTCCTCATCAGTCTGCCTCTGTGATGGTGTAGCTCAACAGGCAGAGCGCCGTGCAATAGCTCGGAAGTTGAGGGTTCGATTCCCTCCGCCACAAGTGGGTGCAAGTCCCAACAACCAGTCCGAGGGGAAGGGCCTCGGCACCAACAACCAGCCTGCCGCCCAAGCGGTGAGCAGGTATCGAGAGCCATTCCCTGTAGTAGGGCGTGGCCCTCGTCGTTTCCAGCTGCAGCAAGCGCGGCCCGCACCCGAGCGGTATGAAGGTGCGGCATCTCCTACTGAGAGCTTCCCAGTGCTTGAAGAAGCGAACAGCAACCCCCGCCCATGAGGGTTGTCTGATGGGGTACGAATACCAAGGCCAGGCGTTAGTCTGGCCCTTCCTTTTTTGGAGCGACTATGTCCCTTGACGCTACGCACTCTCACATTACCAAGCTAGGCCGCATCGTGATTAGCGAGGGCGGTGAGGTGACTGTTCAGGGCTTCGAGGGTGAAGGTTGCTCATGCCGTGATCTGGCAGCGCAGGCCTGTATCTACGGTGCTCGGGTGCTCATGGAGCAGGCCCTGAAAGTTATTGAGCAGCCTGGCCGCAACAAGGTCACGGTTGACTGATTTACGCCGTGTGCCCGAGAGGTTGAAGGGTGACTAGATCAAAAGGACTGACGGGGCGACTAGAGCCAATGCGTCGGTCTTCCTGGGTTCGAATCCCCGCACAGCAGCCCAGGTAGGCAAATCCGCCTGGGCCTACATTCCAAGGCCAGTCAAGTGATTTAGTAGAGAGCGAAGGACTTGATGCCGCGTCGCTGTAACTCAGCAAATAAATCGTCGAGTGAGTACGCTGAAAGCGGAAATTCGGTCGCACCTGCTACTGCCCCTTGCGGCAGCAAAGTCTTGACTAGGGTTGGCTCAATGGCGCCTAGAGCCTGCAGCAAAGCGCGATGTGTTGCGGGTTTAGGAACTGACATGCCGGTGATATACCTGCCGATATTGGCGGGTGTAATGTCGGCGAGCCTAGCGAGGGCTGTTTTGTTTAGTCCTCGCTCGCTCATTGCTTCTGCAAGGCTAGCTCCAAAGTCTGGACTGTCGGGCGTCTGAAGGGGCATGTTCGCTCTCGTAGTGTTGTTGAGGCATGTATCGTACTTGAGATTTATCAATCCTACAAGATACTTTATGATAGTTGTTTTGGCGGCGGCCTCAAGCCTTGTTTGTTCCTTTGCTACGGGAGACAGTCATGAAAATACATCAACCCCCACGCAGCCCGATGCAGGCGCTGATCAAGGCCATCTACGATGTGCGGCCGCCAGTGCTTAAGGGCATGAAGATTGACGACGAAGGTCGGGGCATAGAGGTCGTGAGCCTTGAGGTCGCGCTGACCCCTGAGTTGGTGCAAGCATGGGGCGAGCACTGCAAGGAGATCAAATGAGCCTAAGACGAAAGATAGCCCTGTGGCTGTGCCCTGAGTTGGCTGGGCCTGTGGCTGAAACCGCTTTGCCTTTCCCGCATGCCCAGCACAAGGGCAGAGCAGAGGCGTGGGCCGACAGCGTGAATGCAATAGCCAGACAGAGCATGGAGAACGCCATCCATGCCGGAGAGCGCATCATCCCGCCGGCGGATAACAAGGCCCTGTGCGAAGCCCTCAAGGCAAGCCAACACGCAAGCGATGCATCTTGGAAGGCAGAGGTGCTTGAGCAGCTGAAGGCCATGAATGCCACGCTCACCAGCGTCACAGAGGGTGGCAACGCCATGAAGGTGACCATCCTCAAATAACCATTTACCGCAGGGCAGGCTCTCCGCACACGCGACCTACACACTTGGAGCCTAGCCCCTGCGACCCGATAGGAGAGAGCCATGATCAAGGATCAGATTCAGGCCGAGGCCGACAAGGCAGCAAAGGCAATCCATGAGGCCCTGGCCGAGTTCCACCGGGTCACTGGCCTGGAGGTGAAGGCTGAGGCCGGCTGGTTCTCATCCCAAAAGTTCAGCGCAGACAACCTGGGCGAGTACACCATCAAGCGTGAACTTCGTGCAGTCGTTGAGGTGGTGTGCGGCGCATCTTCAGTGTCAGGGGCTCGCGTGGTGGTGAATTAAGTGGCGCCCGACAGGGCCCATATTGGTAAGAACCCGCACTGTTCTTGAAAATGGATTATGCCGCCGCATATCTTCTCTGCCAACGTTGGCGGATGAGGAGTGGGTATGCTGGATAGCAAATACGTTTCGAAAGCTCTTTCAAGAGGCTACCTAAATATGGGGCGGCAAGCGAGCAATGCGCAGTTGGAGCGGTTTTTAGACCTCTTGAAGGCGGGCGAGGAGTTGCTGGCTGCAGATGGAATTACCCTCGAGCACGAGGCGCAGGTTGGGTGCGAATTTGAAATTCGTAGTCCAGTTGGAACCGTTTGGGCGGAAAGAAAAAGCTTCCTCAACGGCGATGCTATAGGCGCAGCGATTGTGTTTTTTTGCGACAGCTCCACAGGGCGCTCTGCCAACACGGTATTTTTGGGGTCGGTTCGACTCTATGACAACAAAAATTGGGTATTCTCGAAAGACATTGAGATAACAGACCATTACGGTCAAAACACTACAGCATCCGTTATTCAAGTCATTCAGTTGGCGCTAGGGCGGAAGCTGCAGCACGACCACGAAATCGTGATGCAATGAAGTGCTTTTAACTAACGCGCCGCCCTCGGGCGGTTTTGTTTTTATGGCAGCGCTAATTCCCAATTTTGGTTATCACGCCCTGCCGGCTGCTCGCAATGATCTTCTTGGCTTGCTCTGCTGAGACTACTTCATGCGGCCAGCGAAATGACGTATAGAGAAAATCCGGGCCGCCCTCGCGGTCTGTAATTTTCGCGTGAATGTGAAATAGCGTCCCAGCAGGCTGAGAGTCCCGCATTTTTGAAGAGCACTCTACCTTCATGCCTGTGTCTACACCTTGACCTGGGAGCGGCCTAGCGCGGAGTGATTTAGAGGATTGCTCGCCAATGGCTTGGTAGGTTTCCACCACGAAAGAAGAGTAAGTCACTTGGATCCGAACTTGAAGAGATGAAAGGCCCGCCATGGCAACAAAACCGGCGCAAGGCAAGCCGGTTGCCAAGCAGGCAGGCGGACGACCTAGCAAATATAAGCCAGAGTATGCAGGCCAAGCCAAGAAGCTCTGCATGCTTGGGATGACAGACAAGGAAATGGCTTCGTTCTTCGGCGTGGCTGAGAGCACTTTCAACCTTTGGAAGACCGTTCATCCCGAGTTTTCGGAGTCCCTAAAGGGCGGCAAGGACCTGGTCGATGCCGAAGTGGCGGCGAAGCTGTTCCACCGTGCAATGGGGTATGAGCACGAGGATGTGCATGTCAGCAATTACCAGGGGGTGATAACGGTCACGCCTCTGGTCAAGCACTACCCACCAGACACGACGGCTGCGATCTTCTGGTTGAAGAACCGCCAGCCGCAGAGGTGGCGCGACAAGCCAGACGAGGCTGGAGAGGGCGAGAACGCCCAACCCGTGCCAGTCAAGATCGAAGTGACAGTAAAGGACGCAAGAAAGCATGCCGAGCCTGAACATTCCGCAGGCTCGGTTCCTGGAGCTGCCTCATAAGTACCGCGCCTATGTTGCCGGGTTCGGCTCGGGCAAGACCTGGGCCGGCTGCGCTTCGACGTGCCGGAATGCCTGGGAGTGGCCCAAAGTCAACCAGGGCTACTTCGCGCCGACCTATCCGCAGATCCGGGACATCTTCTTTCCGACGATTGATGAGGTGGCGTTTGACTGGGGTTTGAAAGCGGACATAAAAGAGGCGAACAAGGAAGTTCACCTGTTCAGCGGCTCGCAGTACCGGACGACGATCATCTGCCGGTCGATGGAGAAGCCTTCCAACATCGTGGGCTTCAAGATCGGTCACGCGCTGGTTGACGAGCTGGATGTAATGCAGGCGGTCAAGGCTGAGCAGGCCTGGAACAAGATCATTGCCCGGATGCGCTACAAGGTGGACGGGCTGAAAAACGGGATCGATGTGACGACGACGCCTGAGGGCTTCAAGTTCGTCTATCAGCGGTTCCACAAGCAGCCACAAGAACGCGCTGCGCTGGGCAAGCTGTATGGGATGGTGCAGGCCAGCACGTTCGACAACGCGGCCAACCTTCCTGATGACTACATCCAGTCGCTGTATGAGAGCTATCCCAAGCAGCTGATCGACGCTTATCTGCGCGGCCAGTTCACCAATTTGACGGCGGGCAGCGTTTACCCCGACTTTGACCGCCGGCTTAACCACTCCAATGCATCGCTGCAAGCTGGTGAGCCTGTCCTGATTGGGATGGACTTCAACCGCCTGGCTATGGCTGCGGTGGTCTATGTTTTACGCGACGGCTGGCCGGTGGCTGTGGATGAGATAACGGACGGCCGAGATACGCCGTACATGGCCAGGCTCTTCAATGAGCGCTACAAGGCCAAGGGTCACACAGTGCAGGTGTTTCCTGATGCTTCCGGGCAGAACGCGAGCAGTAAGAACGCAACCGAATCGGACCTGAGCATCCTGAAGGCGCATGACCTGACAGTGCGGGTGAACTCAACCAACCCCGCTGTCGCGGACCGTGTGAACGCAGTGAATGCCCTGATCCTGAACGGAGAGGGCGAGCGGCGCTACCTGGTCAACACAGACCGATGCCCGAAGCTTACCGATGCGCTGGAGCAGCAGGCCTACGACAAGAACGGTGTTCCAGACAAATCAAGCGGCGTGGACCACGTTATCGACGCTGCAGGGTATGTGATCGCCAATAAGTGGCCGATTGTCAAACGAACCGCCAAGGTAGAGACATTCCGCTGGTAAGGAAAACATGACAGCTATCAACCAACAAAACGACACGGTCAAGCGGATGGCTGAAGCATGGGCGGTGATTGACCCTCTTATGGGGGGCACTCAGGCTATGCGGAAGGCGGGCAAGACCCTGCTGCCGCAACAGCCCCGTGAAGATGCCGAAGACTATCAGTACCGGCTGAAAACATCGACCTTATTCCCTGCGTTTGGGCGCACAGTCGGCGTGATGACGGGCAAGCCTTTCGCGAAGGAACTGACTCTTGGCGAGGATGTTCCTCAGCACATCAAAGACTTGTCCCAGGACATCGATGGCGAGGGCCGTAGCCTTCATGCGTTCAGCGCAGACTTGATGAACGAAGCGGTGGCATTTGGGTTTGGCGGCATTCTCGTTGACTACACCCGTACAGAGGGACAAGCACGCACACAAGCAGATGAAAAGGCGCTCGGCGCTCGGCCGTATTGGGTGCATGTAAAGCATCACCAGCTCCTGGGCTGGAAAACCGGTCTGGTGAACGGAAAGCCTGGACTGCTTCAGCTTCGAATTCTTGAAACCGCCGAGGTCGATGACGGCCCCTATGAAGTGAAGGTTGTAAACCGTGTCCGTGTGTTGACGCCAGGGCACTGGGAGATCTGGCAGGAAGACACGGGTGGTTGGGCACTGCTAGAACAGGGCACAACGACTATCAGGCGCATTCCTTTCGTGCCGATCTATGGCATCCGCAAGGGGTTCATGTGGGGCACTCCGCCGCTACTGGACCTGGCGCACCTAAACGTGAAGCACTGGCAACAACAATCTGACCAGGATGACTCTGCCCGGTTCGCCCGCAAGCGTTTATTGGTATTTACCGGAGTCAATGATGGTGAGCTAGCTTCTCCTTCAGCTGGATCGGCATACGCGCTGCGATTTGAAAATCCGGAGGCTAAGGCTGAGGTGATTCAAGGCTCCGCCGAATCAGTGACGGTTGGGCGCTCAGAGCTCGACTCGCTTGAATCGCAGATGGTCCAAACTGGTGCTGAACTCCTAACGGCTAAGCCTGGCCAGCGCACTGCGACTGAAGCGGCAAATGATGCTGAGGCCAACAAGAGCGACCTCCAGCGCATTGTCGAATCGTTTGAGGACTCATTAGACCAAGCATTGCAGTTCACCGCTGAATGGCTCGGCCTCCCTCAAGGGGGCCATGTGTCGCTGTTCAAAGACTTCGCAGCCGGCTCACTGTCTGAGGCAACAGCTCAGCTCATCTTGAGCTTCCAGCAGGGTGGACTCATTACGAAGCGGCAGGCCCTGATAGAGGCTCAGCGCATTGGCGTTGTGTCCCCAAACTTGGATCCTGAGGCGGAAATCGCTGCGGTCGAGGCTGAAGGGCCAAGCCTGGGGAACATGAATGGCTACGGTGAATGAATTGATTCGGGACGAGATGATCCGGCACGCGACCGCGCTGGATGGATACTCTAACAACGTCGTGGCCAGGATCATGGCGATCTTGAATCGCTCAAATGCGCGCATGGCTGCTGAGCTCGCTGAGATTCTGGCGGGCGTTGATGGACCGAACCTCAAGGTTGAGCGCTTGACTTCGATGCTTGCTAGCGTGCGATCGATGATCGCTGGCGGCAATGCTGAAATGGGCGAAAAGTTGCTGAACGAATTGAAGGTGTTCGTTGACTACGAGACGGCGTATCTGAATCAGATGCTGCTCAGCTTTACGCCGGCATCGGTCCACATTGCCTCCGTGTCCACGGCCGCAGTCTACTCGGCCGCGATGTCCCGACCATTCCAAGGCGTGCTGCTAAGGGAAGTGTGGAAGGACTTGGCAGCGCAGACCTTCAAGCAGGTTCGGCAGTCGATTGCTCAGGGCTTTCTTGAAGGCAAGACGACAGACCAGATCATTCGCGAGTTGCGCGGCACCAAGGCGAAGGGTTACGCTGATGGCTTGTTGCAGAAGTCACGGCGCGATGTCGAGGCTGTTGTGAGAACGGCGCTTGGCCATGTAGCTGGGAATGCCCACGACGCTTTCTACGTCAAGAACTCCGATGTGCTCAAGGGCTTGAAATGGTCTGCCACCCTGGACCTGCGGACAACGCCGGAATGCCGGATCCGCGACGGCAAGCTCTACACGCCCGAGACGCACAAGCCGATTGGGCACGAGATCCCCTGGGGCGCTGGGCCTGGAAGGTTGCACTGGCGGTGCAGGTCTGCTTCCATCCCAGTGGTGAAATCCAACAAGGAGTTGGGGATTGACCTGCCAGACCTGGAGCTGCGCAACAAGAGTAGGGCGAGTATGGATGGCCAGGTGCCACCTGACACGAGCTATGGGGACTGGCTCAAGAAGCAGTCAGCCGCTCGCCAGGATGAGGTGCTAGGCCAAACGAGAGCGCGACTTATGCGTGACGGAAAACTTGATCTTGCGGACATGTACTCTCACAAGGGCGTGTTTCTGACACTGGACGAGCTTCGGCAGCGGGATAAGCGGGCTTTTGAATTGGCTGGTCTTTGAGTAGACTTGGCCGGTGACCAAACTATCCATCGTTCCACCCCGAGAGCAGACGCCGGCAGAGAAGCTACAGCAAGTGGTTAAAAGCTTGCCGCTACCTGATGGTGTGCTCCAGTGCAAGAAATGCGGCGGGACGACCATGATGACGACCACCGTAGGCGCAAAGTTGGATGAGAAAGGCCACTATAAGCGTGGGACTGTTTGGCATGACCGGGTTTGCTACCAATGCCATATGCAGGGTATTCATTCCTTCATGTTGCCTGACGAGCCGCGCATAGTGAAGGAGCGGAAGCCGAGAACGCCGAAACCGAAGGCAGTCCACGCGAAGTAACTGAGCTTACCAAGGCTCAGTTGAAGGTCAAGCCTTCTTCACGAACGCGGATTTGAGCTGCATGCTGCCGATGCCGTCTATGCGGCAGTCAATATCATGATCGCCTCCGATCAGTTTGATGTTGCGAACTTTGGTTCCAACCTTGACGACCTGCGAGGAGCCCTTGATTTTCAGGTCTTTGACGACTGTTACGGAGTCTCCGTCTTGCAACACATTGCCGACAGCGTCCTTAATAACAATAGCGGATTCTTCTGCTTCTTCATTGGCCTCGGACGACCACTCATGGGCGCAATCTGGGCAGATCAACAAAGCGCCATCAGCGTAGACAAACTCTGACTTGCATTTGGGGCAAGGCGGCAATGTGGACGACATAGTTACTCCCGGAAAAACTTGAAGTCCAGCATTCTAGTTGCGACCCATCTGGATCCTTTAGTCACCATTCGGACCAAATAGGTCGATCACTTTTATTCAGCCGCCATGGAGCAATCCAAGGCGGCTTTTTCATGCCCAAAACAAGGAAGTGGAGTAGGGCGTCCAGCCGAGGAATCGGCAACCGTACTGAGGCTGGAAAGCCAAGGAAACAGCAAAAATGAAACTGAAACTGAACGATCAAGGCAATGTAGTTGTGCAAGACGGCAAGCCCGTTTATCTGCATGACGATGGTAAGGAAGTCGCATTCGATGCGCCGGCTGCAGTGAGCAAGATCACTTCACTCAATGCTGAGGCGAAAACCCATCGCGAGGCCAAGGAGGCTGCGGAGGGCAAGCTGAAGGCGTTCGAGGGGATCGAGGACGGCGAAGCAGCGCGCAAAGCTCTGGAAACCATCAAGAACATTGATGAGGGCAAGCTGATGGCAGCAGGCAAGGTCGAAGAGATCAAGTCCGCTGCTCAGAAGGCTGCTCAGGAGCAGGTTGCAGCTGCAAGCAAGGCGCACGCCGAGGAATTGGCTCGCACCAAGCAATCGCTGGACAAGATCACAAGCGACCTCTACGCAGAAAAGATCGGCGGTAGTTTCAACCGCTCCAAGCTCATCTCTGAGCGCTTCGCAATTCCCGCTGACCTGGTGCAAGCCCGGTTTGGCCAAGCCTTCAAGGTTGAGGAAGGAAAGATCGTTGCCTACGACCAAGCCGGTAACAAGATCTTCAGCCGCTCTCGGCCGGGAGAACTCGCAGAGTTTGACGAAGCGCTTGAGGCCCTGGTGGACCAGTACCCATACAAGGAGCAAATCCTCAAGGGCACAGGTGCATCTGGCGGCGGAGCAGGTAGCAGTAACAACGCTGGCGGGCAAAACAAAGCAAAGGGCAATTTCGGCGGATCTCGCACAGAGCGGGCAGCCGCTATTGCCAACCGTTTCCCTGAACTCTCGAAAGGCTAACTATGTCTCTCTCCCAAATGCAGGTGTTTAACCAATACATCATGCCTGCCACCATCGAAACTCTCGCTCAGATGGTCCAGCAATTCAACCAGGCCAGCGCCGGTTCTATTCGCCTGACCACTGAAGGTTTCGATGGCGACTTCCTGCAGGAGTCCTTCTTCGCAGCTATCCACAGCGCGCAACGCCGCGTTGACCGCTATGCCACCAACGGCAACGCAACGCCTACCGATCTGACCCAGCTCAAGCACAGCTCGGTGAAGGTGGCCGGTGGTTTCGGTCCTATCCGCTTTGAGCCTTCGCAGCTGACCTGGCTCAACAAGCCAACCGCGGAGGGCATCGAGGTCGCCTCGCGCAACTTCGCTGAGGCACTGATGGCAGACCAGCTCAATACCGCCATCGCCGCTCTGGTGGCCGCTATCAGCAACAACACCGCCGTGAGGAACGATGTCTCTGCGACGGCTGGCATCAGCTATGTTGCAATCAACGAGGCTCATGGCAAGTTCGGTGATCACAGCGGCAACCTGGTCGCTCAGATCATGAACGGCGTCACGTATCACAAGCTGATTGGTGCCAACCTGACCAACACGCAGCAACTGTTCCAGTCCCAGAACGTGCGCGTGGTTGATATCTTGGGCAAGGCGGTGGTGGTGACTGATGCTCCGGCGCTATCTGTTGCTGCTGCATCTCCGGCACCCGCCAAACTGAACGTGCTCTCGCTCACTGAAGGTGCTGCGACGGTCTCAGATGGCGGCGACTTGATCTCTAACATCGAGACCAGCAACGGCAAGGAGCGCATCGAGACCACCATGCAGGTGGACTACACGTTTGGTCTGGGCCTCAAGGGCTACACCTGGGATGAGGTGAACGGTGGCAAATCGCCGAGCGATGCGGAGATCGGCACAGGTGCCAACTGGGTCAAGAGCGCCACCAGCAATAAGCACACCGCTGGTGTCATCACTATCGGCGACGCAGCCAAGTAATTGAAGGGGGCTCCGGCCCCTTTCTCTTTGGAGAAACCATGACCGAAAAGATCGCATACGAGAAGCATCCTGTGTCGCCTGAGCGCAAGGCCGAGCTGCGTGCCCAGGGCTTCAAGATCATCGACGCCGTGTTCAAAACTGAAAGCTACGAGAGCCCCGTGGATGACGACACCGATAGCGCCAAGAAGGCCACTGTCGCCGAGCTGCGTGCAGCACTGGAGACGGGCGGCGTCGAGGTTCCCGATGGCGCCAAGAAGGCCGACCTGCTAGCACTGCTGGCAGCATTCGAGCGCTCCGGCTTGACTGGGGATCAGTGGAACAATCTCGATCCTTTGGATCAAGCCAACCGCATCGGAGCCTAGGCCATGCTGGTAGTCGCTCCACAAGATGGCTATGACTCACTGGTGACGCTGGCTGAGGCGCAGAATTATATGGAGCGCATGGGCTACGACTGGCCGGCTGATGAGGCCAGGCAAGAGATTGCTCTGCGGCGCGGCACGCAGTATGTCGTGACCATGTACAGCATCCGGCCTGAGTTCCTGGACCCGGTCGCAGATGCCTTGAAGCACGCCACGTGTGAGGCCGCGCTACGGGCAGCCGATGGCTCTCTGTTCTCCGATGTAGACGCGCAGGCAGTCACCGAGGAATCGGTGGGGCCGATCACCACCAAGTACGCACAGCCTGCAAACGGCGGTCAGAAGCGCTTCGGCGTGATTGATGCCTTGATGCGCGGTATGACGACTGGTGGTGTGGGCCAAGTTAAGTTCGTGAGGGCCTAGATGGCTGTGATTCCATTCAATCGCTCCGCGCCTGACGTACAGCACGGCGCAGGGCAAGCCTTTTGTCTTGGTTGCGGGCATGAGTGGACAGCTGTAGCTCCGACGGGCACGACTCAACTGGAGTGTCCCTCCTGCAAGGCGCATAAGGGGCGCTGGATGTTTGAGTTTGCGCCGGGCGAAGGTCAGATGGTGAGGGAGTGCGACTGTGGAAATCAGTTGTTCTACCTGACGCCTGACGGCCACATGTGCGCCAACTGTGGGATCTACCAAGGGTACTGATATGGCCAAGTTCGACTACTCCCGCCCAGCCTCGACTGCCAAGCGGTTGTTGGATCGCTTCGGCCAGGCAGGGGCGATCTCTCGCTCCACGCCAGGTGGCTATGACCCAGAAACTGGCCCGACCGATCCTGTGGAGCTGCAGTCACCATGCACTGTCGCGCTTCTGGAGTTCGACAACAGGCAGATCGACGGGGAGCTGGTCAAGATCGGAGACCGTCGTGCCTTGATCGCTCCAGATGCCACGTTTGAACCCGATGCAGGTGATGTGCTGACCGTGGCCTCAGAAACCGTTCAGGTGGTCCGAAACAGGCCACTGAAGCCGGCCGGCGTCATCGTCCTGCATGACTGCATAGTGAGGACCTCATGAGCTTTGCTGATGACCTTGCCAAGTACTGCCAAGCTGCCGGGGACAAGGTAGACCAAATGGTACGTGATACTGCCATCGGACTGCAGGCCAGCATGATGACCAAGTCTCCAGTGGATACCGGGCGCTTCAAATCGAATTGGCAATGCGGCCTTGGGGGCATGAATCCCGACACTACGGCAGCTGCTGGAAGCGATGCACTAGGCCGCACCGTGGTCGTGCTGCAGGGCTACAAGCCTGGGCAGACCATTTGGCTGACGAACAATCTGCCTTATGCAAAGCGCCTAGAAAACGGCTGGTCTCAGCAGGCCCCAAGCGGCATGGTCCGCCTGACGGTCCAAGACTTCAAATACGCGGTCAAGCGCGCAGCGGATGCAATGAAATGACCCTCTCGCAAATCAAAGCACTACTGGAGTCCAAGCTGCTCGCCATGCCTGGCGTGCTGCCCACGGCCTTCGAGAACGTGCCATTCAAGCCGCCAGATGGCCCATATCAAGTCTGTTATCACCTGGTGAATAGTCCGGTGGACCTGGGCATAGAGGGGACGCTGACGGAGGAGCGAGGCATCTTGCAGATCACGCTTCGCTATCCAGAAGGGAAGGGCCGGCAGGTGACTGATGCCATGGCCGACCAGCTCAAGCAGCACTTCAAACCAGCCCAGATCATTCCTGGCCCGGGATTTCGCATCGAACTGAACAAGACCCCGTCTGTGTCGTCTGGAATGCCTGATGAGGGCCGCTGGACTATCCCTGTCTCCATCTTCTGGGAGGCGTTCCCGTCATAGGGCGCGTCGCCAAAACCTAATGCCACCGAGAGGTGGTTTTTTTGTGCCCGATGAGGGCGAAACCTAGCCGCGAAGCATGTGCCGAGCGGCTTTTTTCATTTCTGAAAGGCCCATATGGCACGTACTCCAACCGGCACGATTACCTCCGTTGCCACCGCGCTCTCTACCTCAAAAACGATCAGTGGCATCTCCAATGCTGTAGAAGCTGTTGTCAGCTCTGTCGGTCACGGCTTTGCCAATGGCGACATCGTCCTGATCCTCTCGGCCTGGGGCCGCCTGAACTTCCGCGCGTTCCGCGTCAAGGGCGTGACCACCGACAGCTACACGCTGGAACGTGGAGACACCACGAACACCGAGTTCTTCACGCCTGGTCAAGGCGCAGGTTCGGCGCGCAAGGTCAGCACCTGGGTGGATCTGGACCGCACCATGAACCACGCCACCAGCGGCGGCGATGCCAAGACCGTGAACGTGAAGTTCATCGAGTCGGACAACGAAATCGTTCTGAACGACGGCTTCAACGCTGTGCAGCGTACCTTCGACATGGACGCCGACATGATCGGCTCGCCAGCCTATGAAGCGCTGCGCATGCTGTCCGACACCAACGCTGACACCGTGGTGCGTCAGCGTGCAAAGACCGGCGCTCTGTCGCTGATCCCCGCCAAGGTGTCGTTCAACGAAGAAGAAACCCTGACCGAAGGCCAAGCCGTCGTGGTCAAGGGCACCTTCAACGCTCAGAACAAGTCCACGCGCTACCCAGCGTAACCCGGGCATTCTGCCCAAACCCTCTGCACCGACGCAGCCGCTTCGCTCCTTCAGCGGGGCGGGCGGTTGCGCACGGGCTTAACTTCTCCCGCTGAAAGACAAGACTATGGCAAAGCAAAAAACTGTACCCGTGACCAGCCTGAAGCTGATGGCTGGCAAGCTGCCGACCTTCCCGCTGACCGTCACAGTGAAGAACTTGGATGGCGACGAATTCCCCATCGTGTTCACCGCGAAGGCTCAAAAGAAGAGCGAGTGGGCCGCAATCCGTGATGCGCATCGCAAAACCGTCGATGGCGAAGACTCGCCCGCCGAAAAGGCTGAGTTCTCTTTCGAGGACCTGGTGAAGGATGGCATGCGCCACGCGGCCGAGACGGTTGCCGGTGCTGTGAGCGGCTGGAACCTGGAAGACGAGTTCACCGTGGACAGCCTGATCGTGCTGGAAGACCAATGCGGCGGCTCGCTGGCCAAGGTGCTGAACAAGTACGACGCCGCACTGTTCACCGGCCAACTGGGAAACTAAAGCAGATAGCTCGATCCCTGTTTGAGCCCCCTGTCACTGAGGCAGAGGCTCAAGCTGCAGGGTTCGAGCTAGAGGACTACCCAGAGCCCGAAATCATCGAAGTCTGGCCCGACAACGAAGCCGCGCTGGACATCGCGATGATGATCGGCACCCGGTGGGTCTACCCAGCAATGGGTGGGGTGCCACTGGGTGTGCGATGGGAGGCCATGTACCCACTGATGGACCGCAAGGCCTCAGGAGAGGCCTGGAATGAGCTGCATGAATACATGATGGTCATTGAGGCTGAGGCGTTGGCGACACTGCGCGAATTCGCACCGAAGGCGACAAAGAAATGACCTCAGCAAACGGGAATTTTCTCCGAGGAGGCTACATGCGGCACAATCAGACCATCATGAGTGAAGTCCTATCACCTCCAGAAATCCGCAATGCCCAGCTATTGGCAGTTGCATCCATTGGCACTGATGGAGGTGGTAGTTCAGGCTTTTCTTTAGAGCTTGAAACCGCACTCGCAGCGTTGAGGAGTGCTGAGGATAAGCAGGAGATTGAGCGTTTGGGTCAATATGCTCGCTATCTGCTTAGCGTGAAATTGCCGCGCTTTCATCGGGATTGGGTGTACTCGCTTGCTGATCTGAAAGACCTCTTGGCTGCCATCGACTTCTTGCAGGCAGGTCTGCAGTACTCCGTAAAGCCTTCTCTTACTGGGAACCCGGCAGTCCTTGAAATTGCGAGAGAGGTAAAGTCTGCAGCCACAAAGCTATTCGATTACTCTGAAGAAATGCGATGGGCTGTAATGAGCGCCCAGGCCGAAATGGAGATCGAAGCAGGCAAGTCTAGGAGCTTCGGTAGCCTCGACGCGGCTATTAACTTTCTGAAGAGGAAAGTTTAGCAATGGTTGTGCGTGGCGGGTTATCGGTGAAGATGTCGGACCGATTCATGAAGGACTTTGAGTCCTTGTCGCCAGACTTGAAGCTCTGCGCTATCGAATGTTTAGAGGATTTTGGGCGAGAGTTCTTGCCTAATGCTCGCAGACCTCATTCAGTAACATCGAAGGGCGTTAAGCCCACAATCTTCACAATGGACGTTACGCGCAATAAATCGCATAAGCTGAGCTACTTGGTCAAGGGAAATGTAGCTTTCTTACTTCGGCTGGATACCCATCGGTCAATCGACAGGGATCCTGGCTATACAGATGCAAAACTTGCTACAGTAGATGTATGAGTATGTTAATACTTCTTAGGTAAGGGGTCTTGAATAAGTTCTGTAAAATAATCAGGAACATCGTCAGCCATTATTTCAATTTCTTGGGTGGCAAAGTCAACTACGCCTGTTATATTCATGCCATCTGTAGCAATTGAAACATCGCTGATGTGATTTATACCTGCGCTTTCGAATTTTTTGCGGACTAATTCGTCCTCAATTGATTTCTTTTCAAATCTCCCGCTAAGCTTGGTCATTTTGTATGCCAAATCCAGGTGGAATTTATTAGAGATATCATTTCCTTTTGAATCGTGCACGCTATCGCAAAGAAGTTTGCCGTGATACGTTGGGACAATTTTTTTTAAGTCGCTATCCTGCATTGCTAATTCATAAGCATCAGTTTCGAATTTAAATACCTGTTCTATATGATTGCGCGAAACATTGCTCTTATTTTTGAAAACCTTGATTGCAAAACCCTCGTCATCGAAGAATACGCACCCAAATGATCCGCATTCATAGTAATTAATCTTAACCTCATCGGAAATCCATTGCGATTCTCTTTGTACAAGTTTAGTCATGTGTTTCTGGGTAGGGTAGGCTAGATATCACTCCTGATCATCAGATCCACTAGGGTTTCAGGAGAGATTTTCCAATTTAGTAAAGTTACTATTGTATGGCTCGCTTCGGCGGGCCTTTTTCATGGGCTCACGCATTTCGCGGGCAAAACTTCAACATAATTAAATTACAATCATTGTGGTAAATGTTTTGTGTTATTGCTGTTAATTTCGATTCCATATAAGGTCGTCACACGCAGATGGTTGATTTTATTTTGCGAAGCGATCGATTTTAAAGCTTTTTTGGTTGTTTCATATATCCGCGTATACTTCTCTGTCTCTTTATCATCATTGCCCAAAAGCTTGCCAAAGAAAAGAAGCCCATTGCTTATTTTTTTAAACATGTCATCTGGATTTGTTAGCATCCACTCTTTTAATTCATCCTCTGTAATAGATGAAAGATAGGCAACATTTTCTGGGCTTATATCCCTATTTGTGCAGATGGCAGATATCACTTCATCGATGTTCCTGGAATCATTTTTTTTAAGTATTTTTTCTATTGCTTCTCTTAGTGGTAGAAAGCGGATTTGAGAGACTTCTTCCTTGTGCATGGTTTCTAATTTTTGTTTGTGCAATAACACATAATTAGTAATTGAGTTGGTTATATCTCCGCCTAAATTTTGAATTATTTCAATCGACGATGAAAATTGGTTCAATTCAATTTGTTTGATGTTTTTGGCGACAGAGGTTTCAAACTTATCCAGGATGGATGTACCGTCATCATTAAATGAGGAAGAGTACTCGCTCCATATTTTGCTCAACTCCTCGTGCGCTCTGAGTACTTCAATTTTTGATTTGAGATTGGTCACTTCTGCTTTCGCGGCATCCATGTCTAAGTAACCTTTTTCGAGATACTCTATAATAAAGTCACTAAATATTGATTTATTAATATTTAATTCTCGTGAAATGGCTGAGTATCGATTGTCTTCTTCCGATGAGTTATTGGGGAGGAATCCCTCCCATGGATTGCTTCTTAGTCTCTTCTTAAGAAGTTCGTAGTTTATGGCTTCAGTGGGCATGTAGTGTGCCCAAACAATTATGGCGGCATGGGTGCTAAATTCTTTAAAAATAATTGGGTCAGATTCCAGTAGTGCATCCTTGAAGTAATCCATTACCCTTTTTAATTTTTTTAGTACTCGAATATTTGTAATCTTTAGAACTTGGGTAATCGAGGCAATTTGCTGGAACTCTGGAAGATCAGCGGAAAATACGGCTGATAATGCGTCAGTATGACTGGGGTCGTATTCTATTTCTATATCTACAACTTTTTCACGGTATTGTTGGAATTCTTCTTCATCATCCCTGGTTAGCGATTTATCATTGAACAATATAATTGCTTTGCATTGCTTCTGGGTCGCTAACTCATCGATGAGACCCATAATTTCTCGGATGGACAGATCTTTACTTTTGCGCTCAAGATCGTCTATGCAAATCAAATATTTATTAACAAGTTTATATTCCAAAGTGGCGATCAGACCGGAGAATTTATCAGTGTATGGTGCTGATTTTGCTATGCTGCTTATCCAGCCTAGCATTGGGAAACCTTTTGTTTTTACTGTTGTGGGTTGTAGCCATGGTGCAAGGTTTAAAAGACGAGTTGATTCTGAATATGTCTTTTCAAATTCTTTCTTCAATCTGTCCTCGCTCGTAATCAATCTGCCTGCTTGGAATATTGAAGCGCGCACTTCAGATAGCGATGATTTGCCAAATAAAGAAATATAGCTATAAGCCACTTGCTTAATCTGATTCTCATCTTTTCGGTTGCTGAAGTAATTTGACCAGAAATAAGTTTTTCCTACTCCCCATCCTCCCCGAATTACCAGTACTCTATCATCTCCGTTTAAGAATGCATCTAAAGCTTCAGTGACTTTTGAAGGTGTCATTTTTATCTGTTGGGTAATAATGAAAAGTCAGATTTTTTTGAACTGACCTGTCCAGCGCGGGAAGTTCTCAGCTCTGGGTACAAGTCCATTGTCCATAACACTTCGCCAGTCTGGACTGACAATATATGGCCTTTTGCTGCAGCCAAAGAGACTATGTTCTGTATCCACCAGTCGTTTGGCTCTCGCCGAGAGGTCGATGCTGAGCGTAACTGAGAAATAAATTACTTGGTCGAGGTATTCGCCTAAAGCCTCGATAGACGTTTTGTAAGTGGCGTCTGTGATGCCATTCGTCTGGGGAAGTCCGAAGTAGAGGGCCAATACGTCGGGCTCTTGCATTCGTGGTTCTATTTTCTTTATTGCTTCGAATCTAGTGTCTATGGCACTTTTGTATCGACTTATGCTGTCGATCAACTCCGAAACGGCTGATATTTCCCTGCCTGTTGCAAAGATCTTTGATACTATGATATTTTCAAGAGGAAGTACCGAAGGGCTGAATGATGGCAGATTTTCCAGGTTGAGTTCAAATTGCCATCTGTCAGATTCCAGTAAGTGTAATACTGGTCGTTCGCTTAAGTAGTCTGAAAGTTGCTGGTCATAGTCACGGCATAGCGGAAGGATATGCTGGTTTTTTAAACCAAGTGCAGAATTTGCAATCTGCATTGCCAGTAGCGTTGCAGCATTCAAGTGCTTCAGGTCTTGCTGAACATCTTTGTGACGCAGCGATCTCATCGCAATATATTGAGCGCCCCACGCTCCTCCAGCCGAGCCAAAAAAGCCACCAATTAGAGCGACGCCTAAATTGGAGTTAAAAAATTCAGCGAGGTCAAACATGGCAGTAGAGGGATTAGCGTTATCAGTTAGTTATAGGTGTACACAGCTCTACTAGCGTCCCATCAGGACAGCGGGCATAAGCGACAGTTTGGCCCCAAGGTTTCACCTCCGGCTCTTTGATGGATTTGGCGCCGGCGGCTATCGCAGTCTCGAACGCGGAATGAACATCGGAGGTTGTGAATGCAATCTCTACACCGAGAGGCAAGAGTGAGTCACTTGCTGCTACATAGCCTTTGGGAAGGTTGGCGTGGCCCAGTTCGTGCGACGCGAAGGCGAGGGTGGTTTCACCCGTGACCAGTTCGCCATAGTCGCCAGACTCGTGCAGGAACTTTCGTTGGAGCCCGAACGCCTTCTCAAAAAACTCCAGCGACTTGGAAACCTGCGGGACGTAGATGATGGTGTAGCTGAGCTTCATTTCTTGTGTGTGGAGCATGCCTATTTTTTGACAGAGGGCTTAGAGGTTCCAGATTCCTTTACCGCTTCGATCTTGGGCTACTGGCTAGCTTCAGCAATTTTGAAGAGCTCGAGGCGCTCAGTCAAGTCGCGGAGGAGAGTTAATGCATCGGCGGACTCTCATTAGACTCTTTTTCTCCTAACGGCGTATCTCTTGAGAGATGCAAAGTAGAGTGGTTGCTAATAAAGTTTTTATGCGATTCAGTTCCTACGGATATGGTTTGATCATTTATGGTTATGCTTGGCTGACCATCCAATATCTCCGATAGATTTTTCGAAAGGGCGACTGCAGATTTTGATATATGCTCTTTAATTATAGTTGTATCAATATTTTGTTCTGCTAGACGCTTGCTTAATCCCAGCAATGAATCTATTGCTTCAACTTTTTGAGGGATGGCTGTGATTTTTCCTTCGCTAGTGTAATTTCGGTAGGCCCAGGTTGCTGTACGCTCTAGAAACGAAGTCATTAAATTAATAATTCGTGTTTCACCAATGACCATTGCCCAGAGGCTGCCAGATTCGATTTTTGCAATCCGAAGGGGCTCTGAGGCTTCGGATACCGCCATCAGCATGCATAGCTCTGAATATAATTCTTGTATGGCTAATAGTTTTTTTGCGAAATCCTTCAAAGTTAGGTGCTGAGGGAGTATTACAGTTAATTTAGACTCAGAGGATCCAGGAACTGCTTGCTCAATAAGTTTGTCTTCAAAAAAGCTAAATGCTTTATATAGGACCGAGATTTGCGTGTTCAATTCACGCGCTGCTAGGATAAGTGGTAATGCATTATCAGGATTCTGATGTGATAAAAAATGGTCGTACACATCGGAAAAATTTTCGATGCTTCTCTCGACTGTTGATATTAAAGATGTTGGGTCTTTATTCTCAGGCTCGAATGCTAACAGCGACTTCTGGAAACCTTCTAGGGATCTGAAGAATTGACGATTGTTGATTCCCGCAATTACTGATTTTGTGTTTGCCAAATGACTGTGAAGGCCTGTCCCAGAATTGCTATACTGCGCACTTCCTTTCGGAATAAGTTTTAAAAATTGATCCATGGCATTGGCATAACTGGAAAGGGTATGTAATCCATCAATGAATGCTTTAAATTGCTCGGATTCATCTAGAAAAATTGAAATTCTATTTTTAAATTCTAAGGTGTGCATGTTTTTTAAGATTATTGATTTTCTGGTGAAATTAATCGGCTGAATTTATATTTATGTTTGATAAATGAATTGATGCCGTTTTAACAATCATCTCAAGATAGACCTCTATTTTTTCTTGACCGTCAGTCCGTCTTCAAGAAGAAGTTTCTTTACCTTCTGAGCAATCTCATCGATATCCCCTGGCTCTAGATTGCTGCCATTCTCTTCTTTTAGACGCCTTTTAGCCTCACCGATCAGTGACTCTCTGAGGTAGTCACTGATGGACATGTTACGTGCGTGCGCCGCCGCCTGGAACAGGTCCCGGGTCTCTTCGTCCATGTCTATGGTGACTTCTGCGCCTCCATTTGGAAGTTTTTGAACCGTTACATCCAAAACGTCGCCGTGATGGGTTGTTGGGTCCTTCGTGCCATACATCAACCACTCGATTGAAACACCTAGCGCAGTTGCTAAGCGAGCAATGATGTGCGCGCGGGGCATGTTCTTGCCTGCTTCATAACGGTTGATTTGGCCTGGCGCGACAGCCGCCTTTTGTGCGAGTTCCGTTTGGCTGATGCCCGCTGATACGCGTGCATCTTTGAGGCGTTGGGGAAAGTTGGAATTTTGCATAAAAAGAACTACAACGCTTGCAAATTACATAAAACGCTGTAATATACGTCCCATGCACTTAGCGTTACACAACAATGATGAGTGCATTTTATGACATTGCAGTTCCGCAGTGTTATCACTTAAGGGCTTCACCTATGAGCAACATCGTCCCATTCCAATTTCAAGACCACCACATCACCGTCCTGCTGGATGACCGCGGAGAGCCCTCGTTCATTGGGAAAGAGATTGCCGATGTGCTTGGCTATTCGGAAGCCAGTGCAATGACCCGCACACTTGATGAGGATGAAAAGGGTCTGCAGCTTGTACAGACCCCTGGAGGGAAACAACGGGTTATCACCATCAATGAGTCTGGCCTGTACTCTGCGATCCTGGCCAGCATCAAGCCCGAAGCGAAGCCTTTCAAACGCTGGGTGACGCACGATGTGCTGCCCTCTATCCGCAAGACTGGCTCTTACATTGCCAAGGGCTCGCTGACGCCACTTAAGGCAACTGCTGAGGCAGCCAAGGCTTTTGCGCCCCTGGTACGTGTTGCTCGTCTTCTGGGATGCGACAAGAACGCTGCTGCCATCTCTGCCAACCAGGCCATCTATTCGATGACCAACATCAACCTGCTGCAGCAGTTGGGCCAAGGTCAACTAGAAGCAGAGCATCAAGACAGCCAGTGGTACACGCCTACCGAGCTGGGCAAGCTTGTTGGCACAAGTGCTCGCGGCGTCAACCTCCTTCTTGCAGAGTCAGGCTTGCAGATGAAGATGGGCGAGAAATGGGAAGCAACCGATGCTGGTCGTGATTTCTGCCGGCTCTTCGACACCAGCAAGAAGCACAACAGCGGCGTGCCGATAACTCAGATGAAATGGTCGCGCAACGTGCTCCCAATGCTGGGGGAGCAGAAGGAGGCAGCATGACTTCTGCAGAGTTTGCTCAACGGCTGATCCGGGCGCGGGCAATTGCCGGATTGACGCAATCAGAGCTTGCCGCAAGGAGCGGCATATCGGCGGCGCAGATTAGTCGCTACGAAACGGGGGTTAACGAGCCAAGACCTTATGCGAAGTACCGCCTTGCTGGTGCTCTCGGAATCAAAGGCGATTGGAGCATTGATCCAGATGTCAGCAAGGATGTGCCGATAGAACTAGTGAACTGGGCGGCAATTTCGACAGGAGCTCTGGTAGCAGAGCTTGCTCGAAGGTGCTCATAAGCCACAAAAAGGCGAAAGCCCCGGCGACTCGAACTCGCAAGGGCTTTCTGGTGAATCAATCAAAGGGATCGAAGGACTCGCTATGAATGTTACAGCAACCCCCAACGCGGCGCAAGCCAGGCCCACCTTAGATCAAGTGGCGACCATGTTCCTAGCGGTAGCGACGAAGAAGCTGGAGTCGTTGGAGAGCATTCGGAATAAAGATACAGATTGGCTTGATGCGGATGTGAGTGTCGATATGGCCATCGAATTGGTCTCGGAGCGCGTTCAGGCGATGTCGGGGAAGATGTTCCCAACTGCTGACGCTTTCGCCAGCGAGTGGTACAAGATTTCTTCGGTGGTCAATCTGTCGATGGCTTCATTTAGCCGCCCCTCCAGCTGGTATGGGCGCACCCTGCAAGATGCAGCTCAATTTTTTCAGCAAGTGCCTGACATCTTGCACTATGCGGAAGTAGGTGTGGCATGAGTGCAAAGCGCAGAACTACCGCTACGTCTAAACCTCTCAGCTTGCCTTCTCCAAGTCAGATTCAATTCTTGGCTTGCAAAATGCTTGAGGATCGACTGGAGAGCGCAATACAACACGCATGTGAGCCAGGCATCTGGAGAGACGAATGGCAAGCGCATGTGAACGCAACTGATCTCGTCAGAGAGGGTGTGCAACAGCTTAAGGGCGCGCTCCCGTTGGATTTCGATGAATTTTCGTTCATGCACACCCGCATCCAGTCAACGATCGCACTTGTTGCTGCTGCCTTTCCGGATAAAGGCACTGCCGCATGGCGCAACCTGCATGCAGCTGAAACAGGCTTCACTGAAGTTCTTGAGGCATTGGAGTTGGCTGAGCAGGTTGATGGAGGCGCGAGAGGGGATCAATGATGGAACAACTCAGAATCCGCATCACCGGCACTTCGCCGTTGATGATGCATGCGGACACGTTGGCCAACCCATTAAACCCCGCTACGAAGCTTCACAAAGAGATGACGGGGAAGCGAAAGAAAACTGAGGATGACCATCTAGCCATAGCGAAGAGCGAGTTCATCAGTGGCTGCTACTGGAGTCCTGAGACTGGTTTCTACGTTCCCGGCGCGAACCTCGATGCGACGTTCCTTGGCGGCGCAAAGCTGCAGAAATTGGGCGTGCATTGGAAGCGTGGCGCCTTGGTGCTGGAGAACCATGTGAAGCTCTTGCATGACGGTCCTGGAACGCCGGATGCGCTATGGGAAAGTCCAAGCAATGTGGACTGCAGGGGCGTGAAGGTAGGCAGTTCAAAGATCATGAGATATCGCCCTGTGTTTATGAGTTGGGCTGCTGAGCTGACCGTTGCGATCAATGTTGATGTGCTTGACTTACAGGAGGCGCGCAAGGCTATTGAGGATGGAGGCGCACTCATCGGAACTTGCGAGTACCGCCCGCGCTTTGGCCGCTTTGAGGTGCGCTATGTCTGAGGTCAAGATCAGCCCCAATTGGAGGCAGGCAGTCCATGACTTCCTGGCTGAATTCAAGTACGGCGATATCGTTCCTCATAGTTGGTTGGTTGCGCGGTTTGGGCTGCCTGTACCGGATGCGCACATGTCGGCAGTTGCATTCCAGGCAAGGCAGTTCGAATGGCTGGCGAGCATCGAAGGGTTCAAGGCGGCGTTGCTCCATGACCATCAGGTATTGCTGCAATCAGTTAGGGGTGAGGGCTATCGCTGGTGCCCGCCGGCCGATCAAACTCAAGCAACACTGCGGGAGTTCGAGCGAGATGCTGGACGAGTATTCAGGCAGGCTGGATCGCGTCTAAAGAATGTTCGACATACGGAGCTGACCTTTGATCAGCGGCGCGTCAACTTGGATGCACAGGCAAAGCTTTCGTTATTACGGGGAACAGTCCGAAAGCAGCTCCGCTAACGTAGCTGCAAGCCTATTGCAGAGTAGGCTTGCGGATGCGAAAGCATCGTTGCCTTCGGCGAGGTCTGATGAGGTGCGCTCTGGCGAGCTGAGCTCAGGTATGACATGGCCAGGTACGGTATGGGCTGTCAACAGCGGGAAGCATTTTCACTAGAGAGTGCTTTCCGATGCGATCAGCATCACTTGGTGCGCTGAGCTATGCCATGGCAAGGCAAGGTGGGCTCGGGCTCGGTATGGGCCGAAAACGGCGGCAAGCGTCTTCGATAGAGGTTGCTTGTCGATGCTTTTGGCAAGTAGTGTTTGGAGAGAATTGACTGACTCAAGCTGATCTCGGAACTCGATTCTGGGGTCATGGAGGGCTTGACAGGCATGAGACAATAAATTGGTACTCACCATAAATCTTTCAGGCGAGGGGCAGTATGTGGAGATTTCTCGGTGGGGTGGTTATCGCGGCAACTGCGATAAGCGCATCTGCACAGCAACCGGTGACATTCACCTCACCTGGTGACGCCTTCAAACTCAATTCCACCGCAACTGGAACGGTCTCAAGGACGGGCCCGTTTCTCACAGTACGCCTTGATCGACATGTGATGTGGCAGGGCGATAAGCACGTTGAGCCAACGGACGTTATTGGCTTCAAGGTTTCTGTGGCTGGACGCAACGAGAAAGGGCAATGGGAGCCAGTTAGATCGTCTGGGTTGGTTCCCAGTGCATACAGGATCCGACGCGGCGAGAGCAAGCAGTTGCCCCCTTCCACTGTTCTCATCCCCATCGATAGCCTCAGCTCTCTCAACGATAAATGGCTTGTCATAACCATGGTGATGAAGCATGGCGCAGGCGAGGGTTTCACGTATGCGCACTCTGACAAGTTCAGGGAGGAGTTGATGCGTTGACCTTTGCTAACATGTGCCCATCTTCACGGAGGGGTACATGGAGTATTTGGTCGTTTGGTTGTTTTTCTGTGCGTTGGTCGGCGTCTGGGCGAGTAAGAAGGGACGCTCGGGCGTGGGAGCTTTTTTGATTTCGTGTTTCCTGTCGCCACTGATTGGCGCGATCATCGTTGCGCTCATGTCTCCGGGCGGTGCAGCAGCACTTCCGAGGGATGAGCTGGGGGACCCTATCACGCCGGATACACATGTGAAGTGTCCCGACTGCAAAGAGTTAGTGCGCCGAGAAGCTCGGAAATGTAAACACTGTGGGGCATCCCTTATCCCTCAGTAATTCTTATTGATCCATCGTTGCCCGCTTAGTGCGGGCAATTTCATTTGTAAGCCTCTCGGCGCGAGCCCAGAGGCTTTTTTGTGGCCAACCTCATGACAGATTTAGCAACCATCGGAATTAAGGTCGAGACCGAAGGAGTCCTGAAAGCCTCAAATGCGCTTGGGGATCTCGCTCGCCAAGGGCCAAAGGTAGAGCAATCTATGAGCGGGATTGCAGCCGAAAGCAAGCGGGTAGCCAAGTCCCTTGCCGACTTGGCGTCGGGGTCTGGGGACGGCCTTAAAAGGAC
This sequence comes from Comamonas sp. MYb69, assembly GCF_037479315.1. NCBI lineage: Bacteria > Pseudomonadati > Pseudomonadota > Betaproteobacteria > Burkholderiales > Comamonadaceae > Comamonas > Comamonas sp. MYb69. Next base: position 107,359 of record NZ_JBBGZG010000008.1, on the reverse strand, counting down.
TGGAGAGTCGGCGCAAAAGGCTGCAGCCGGCTTGAATGCTGCCGGAGTAGCTGCACGAGAGGCTGTTACCGACACGGCTAGCCTGGCTAGGGCACTCGCGGGCGTAACTGCAGAGGAAGAGAAATTTATCCGCAAGCTGGCCGAAGAGGCCAGCGGTTTACGCCTGTCGAGGGGGGAGATGGAGGCGTATCGTGCCGCACAGAGGGGCATGAGCCAAGGTACGCAAGAGATAGCGCGTGCCATGGGAGCGCGCATCGATGCCATCAAAGCGGAACAGGCAGCCGTTTCCGGGGTAAACGATTCGTTTATCCGGCTGACAACAGTCGGTATCCAGGCTCTGGTCGGATCGTCTTTGGTCAGCTACACCGTCCGCGCAACATCTGCGATGTATGAAGCATCAGCAGCGGCACAACGCCTGCAGACGACGCTGAACTATGCCACCGGTGGCAATGGAACTCAAGAGATAGAGAAGATCCGACAAACAGCTAATAAGCTGGGTTTGGAATTTCAGAGTACTGCAATTGCTTATGGTCAGTTTCAGGCTGCGGCGCGTGGGACAGCCTTGGAGGGCGCCAAGGCGGGGGCAGTATTCGAGTCTGTAGCGAAGGCTTCTGCTGTGCTGGGGTTGAGCGCAGCTGACACCAGTGGTGTTCTCCTGGCCTTGCAGCAGATGATCTCGAAAGGCACGGTGCAATCCGAAGAGCTACGCGGGCAGTTGGGCGAGCGGCTGCCTGGTGCGTTCCAGTCGGCTGCAAAGGCGATGGGGGTCACAACTGCTGAACTGGGCAAGATGCTTGAACAAGGGCAGGTGGTCGCTGACGACTTCTTGCCTAAATTCGCTGCGCAGTTGGAAAAGGACTTTGGTGGTGCGGCTGAGAAGGCGGCAGATCGCCTTGATGCCGCGACAAACCGAATGGCTAACTCATGGTTGACGCTCAAGCAGGTGGGCGGCGACTCTGGAGTTTCGGAATTCATGGCAGGTCAGTATGCAATTCTGACCGATGGCATGAACTCGGTGTCAAATGCGATGCGCATGGCGAAAGCCGAAGGGGATGGATTCTGGGGGCAAATGCTGGCTGGTGGGGGCCAAGTAGCCAAATTCATCAACCCCATGAATGCTTTTGCCTACTCGGCTCAAGAGGTCGGGAATCAGCTCAGCCGTGCGGAAAAAGAACTGGCAGCTCTTGAAGCTCAAGGAGCCAAGAAGTCCTCTAACCTCATGTTGCGAGAGGCCTATGCTCACGCGGATAGGCTGGTGTCGAAGCTTCGCGAAGCAAAGATAGCGCAGGACAACTTGGCTAAAGGTGGGCTGGCAGATGCTTACACCGAGGGGATGGGTAATAGCAAAATCATCCCCCGCCAGCGTCAGAACGCGGCAGACATCGATAAGTACCTGCTGGAGGATGCTCGCCAAACCAAAGCCCAAATTCGCGAAGAGGAGATCGGCAAGGCGCGTAAGCGCAATGCTGAAATGGTTGCGAAGGCTGAAGGCGATACCAATGCGATCTTGAAGCTGCAGGCGGCGCTTAAAACCGAGATCTCCAACATCGAGGACAAGTACGCCGAGAAGAAAAGCAGCACGAAAGGCGTAGATTCCCAGGCGAAGGCTGTATCCGATATTCGGGCACGGATTCTTGCTGAAGAGGAGTTGATCAAACGCCTTCAGGAGCATGGCACTGCTGCGAAAGGACTCACTGAAGCTGACAGGTTGGTAGGAAAGCTGCAGGAGGAAATTGCCGGAACTACCAATAAGCGAACCAAGGCGAATCTTGAAGGCCAACTTTCCGAGGCTCGGGCGTGGCAGGAGGCACAAAAAACCCGGACTGAGCTTGAGAAACAGGTCAAGGCTCAGGCTGATGCTGAGGAGGGTTTCCGCAAGTACATAGACAGCATCTACAAAACAGCGGACGCAATCGGTGATATGGCCGACAAGCAAGAAGCTGCTAACGGCTTCTTTGGAAAATCCAAGGTAGCTATCGAGCAGATGGTCTTAGCTCAAAAGCAGGCCGCAGCAGAGAACCTGAAGAATTCCGGCCCCTGGACGCCAGAGATGCTTGCAGCCATGACCAAGGCAGCAGACGAGCAAAAACGCTACACCGAAGCGCTGATGCAATCGGTGTATCTGGAGCAGGGCCGCAAGTTTGACGAAGGCATCAACGCGGCCCGCCAAGAGTTGCAACTGCAGCAGTATGGGATGTCCCTATTGGGGATGGAAGAGGTCCAGCGCGCCAAGCTAATCGCACAGCGAAAGTCCGAGCTTTCTTTAGAAAAGCAGATCCAGGAGATTCGCAAGGGATCGTTCGCACTTGATCCTATCGAGAACGAGTTGCGTAAAAGCGACCTGATCGATAAGGCGAAAATTGAAAACGCGATAAAGCTACAGGGCGAGTTGAGCCAAATCCAAGATCAGTATGTCAACGAGCAGGTGCAGAAGTACGACCAAATCTTCTCGCAGGGCTTCGCCGACATGCTCAACGGAAATGAAGGTAGCTGGAAGAGCTTCACCAAGAGCCTAACCACGACGTTCAAGACCCAGGTGGCAGACCAGATCTACCAGATGTTTGCACGTCCAATTGTTGTGCAGTTGGTTGGCTCATTCATGGGTATGTTCGGTGGTGGTGGAGGGGCTGCTGCACAGGCTGCCTCTGGGGGCAGTGGCGCCATCGGCATGGCAAGCAACGCCTACAGCATGTACTCCATGTTTACTGGTGGCTTGGCCGCAAGCCTGGGGTCTACCATCGCATCTGCTGGTTCGTTGTTCGGGTCAAGCGCGCTTGGGGCATTCGGCGCAGGCATGCAGGGTGCAACCCTTGGAGTCGGCATGATGGGTCCCACAACAATGGGCGCCGGGGGGGCCATGGGCGCTGGAGCCAATTTTGGCAGCATGCTCAATGCTATCCCCGGGTGGGGCTGGGCCCTGGCTGGGATTGGCTTGTTGTTCGGCGGTGACATCTTCAACGGGTTGTTTGGCCGCAAGCTCAAGGAGTCGGGTGTAGAAGGCACCTTTGGCGGCGACAGTGGCTTTGAAGGGCGTCTGTACAAGTACTACAAGGGTGGGTTGTTCCGGTCGAACAAGACGACCTACGAGGACATGCCCGAGGAAATGCGCTCTGCCCTGGGCAAGCAGTTCCTGGGCATGGATGAATCCATTCGTGCCATGGCGGGGGCTGTGGGCCTGGGTGGTGAGGCTTTGGATGGCTTTACAGCCAAGATCAAGGTCAACCTCAAGGGCCTGAGCGAAGAGGAAGCCACCAAGAAGCTGCAGGAGGAGTTCCAGAAGATCGCTGATCAGATGGGGGCCTTGGTGCTGACGACGGACGAGTACACGCAGGCCGGGGAAACCCAGCTTGAAGCGCTCACCCGCCTGTCCACCTCGATCACGCTGGCAAACGAGTGGTTCAAGGCCATCGGGGACACCCTGTATGACGTGAGCCTGGCCGGTGCTGATATGGCCTCGGAGTTGATGGACGCCTTTGGCGGAGCAGACAAGTTCGCCGCGGCAACCAGCAACTACTACGACAAGTTCTACACAGATCAGGAGAAGGTCGCGAACCAAACGCGGCTTTTGAATGAGGCGCTGAAAAAGCTTGGCGTGGAATCGATGCCAACCAGCCGGGATGCCTTGCGGGAGTACATCAACGGGATCGACCTGTCCACCGAGGCGGGCCGCAAGCTGTACGCGGCAATGATCGGTTTGGCTGATTCGTTCGATGTGGTCTACACCTCTGCCGAGAACATCGCCGCCATGAAGGAAGACCTGAACGTGCAACTCTTGCGCGCCCAGGGCAAAGACGACGAGGCGACGAAGCTCGAGCGTGCAAAGCAGTTGAAGGAACTTGAGAAATACAAGGACCCTGAGCTGGTGCGCATGCAGGTTGAAGTGTGGAACGCCGAGGACAAGGCCAAGAGCGACGCCGCAGCCAAGCAAGCTGCTGAGGATCTGGCTGCAGAGATGGCGGCAGCGCAAAAGGCTGCCAAAGACCTGGCGATGAAGAACCTGGAAGCCGCTGTCTCCCGTGAGAAGGAGTACTGGAATCAGTTCTCCGCAGACGCCAAGGACTCACTGACCAAGGCATCGAGCTACTTCGACCTGGTGACCAATGCGGCTAAGTCGCTGCGCGATTCGGTCGAGGACAGCGCAAGCTGGTCGGCTGCGGCTGGCATGGTGTACATCGAGCAGGCTTTGGACCGAGCCCGTAAGGGTGGGGGACTGTCGGACCTCGACGCCACCAAGTCGGCCATTGAAGCGGCTACCGGTGGCCTCGTCATGGATAACTACGCCACCCAGGCGGAACTTGACTATGACAAGAAGGTGCTGGCAGGGCAGTTGGATGAACTCGGCGGGTATGCAGAGTTGGCGAAGTCGGATGCTCAAAAGCAGATCGACCTGGCCAATGCGCAGATCAAGCGCCTGGACGACACGCTCACGTTCTGGAAGGAATACGGCGAAGAGCAAGTGGATGCGACGATGAGCGTCACTGACGCTGTGAATGCGCTCTACAAGCTGCTGGACCCCAAGGAACAGGAGCGGATCCGCCAGGAAGAAGCGGCCAAGGCTGGTTTGGGTGGCGGGTCTACACCGGGCTACACCCCCACGGGTGGTGGCAGCTTGGGCGGCACAGTCGCTGGATCGAACCGGGTCACGGTGGTTGGACTCACGGCAGACGGCCGGGCCATCTTCAGCAATGGAGAGATCGGCCAGACCCCAGCCGGTCAGACCAGCTACAACAGCACCGGCCAGATGAACAGCAATGGCTACTCCCTTGCGGAGTTCGAGCGGTTCAAGACCAGCGGCGAGTTTGAGTGGGACCCCGAGAAGAACCAGTGGCGTAAGCGGGCATCGTTTGCCATCGGCACGAACTACGTGCCGCGTGACATGACCGCGAACATCCACCAGGGCGAACGGATCATCCCTGCGGCTGACAACCGGGCGCTGATGGCTGCATTGAACACCCAGGGGGGCGGCAATGCAGAGCTGGTGCAAGAGGTCAAGGCTTTGCGCGCCGAGCTTCAAGCCATCAACGCAAATACGGCGGCCGGCGCCGAATATGGTCGCCGCACCAGCAGCGACATCAGCCAGGTCACAGAGGGCGGCAACGCCATGCGTGTCGCCAACATGGCCTAAAAGGGAAATCTATGTACGTGTTAGTCCCCAAGCAGATTGGGGACAGCTCGATGCTGGCCGGGTCCATCCCCGCTGTCGATACGGCAGCCGGGGAGGTGGCCTGGACGGCGGGCGTAGCTGTCACCAAAGATGCAGAGAGGGTGTATGGGCAGCGCGTATACAAATGCGCGGTTGTTCCTACCGATCTCAACAAACCGCCGGATCAGGACCCCATCAGCTGGAACGACATGCGCCCATCGAACCGGTGGGCGCCCTTTGACCCCTATGTGCAAACGACCCAGGTTAACCGCCTTGGCACGCTCACATATGTGTTGAAGGTGCCGTTCATCACCGGCATCGCGCTCCACGGCCTCACCGGAAAGCGCCTGCAGATCACGGTGACCGACGGTGTGGGCGGGCCGAACCTGATCACTCCGGTCGATACCGGGCTGAACCTTCCGCGTGTGGGTTGGTGGAACTACTTCTTCGGAGAGCGGACGGCCATCAAGTCGTTCCGCATCGAGAGCATCCCCAGCAAGTCGTCCACGGTCATCACGGTGACTGTGACAGCTGATCCGACGCAACCGGTGGGGATTGGCTGGATGTCGATTGGCACCTGGACGGCTTTCGGGATGACCAGTGTCGGGATGCCCTCGGGCACTCAGTACGGGGCGAATGCCGAGATCCAGAACTACAGCTACCGCAAGGACTTCGAGGACGGAACCTTCCGTGTTGTCCCTCGTGGTTCGGCGGTGAATCTGTCCTTGCCTGTGATCATCGATGCGGAAGACGCCAATCGGCTGTTCTCGCTCATTGAACGGCTAAAGGACACACCGGTATCGGTCTATGCCAGCTCCATTGGCAAGTACCGCTATCTCGCAACGGTGGGCTTTATCAGCATCGGATGGCAGCCGCACACCACGGTGAGCACATCCATAACAGTGAATGTAAAGGGGGTTGTCTAATGCCAATCGTCGCAGTACCACCAATTCGGGACCTTGGCACCGTTCCGAACAACAACATGGACGAGGCCACGTTCAACGTGACCGCAGAGAACTTCACGACGCAGATGGCGCCGTGGGGCGGTGATGTGAAAGCGGTGGCTGAGTCGGCCAAGACCAACGCCGAGTATTCCAACGAGCGCGCGGTGAACGCGAACACCTCTGCCGAAACGGCAGCCGCCCGCCTTGCCGATGTCCAAACGGCAGCAAATGGCGCCTTTGCAGCAGCGAACTACAAGGGGGAGTGGTCAACGCTCACCGGGGCACTGAACGTGCCAGCCACCGTTACCCACTTGGGGCGGCTGTGGTATCTCAAGCTGAATCTGGCGAACGTCACCAGCCAAGCCCCCGCCCTGGGGTCCACCTACTGGGGCGAGGTGAGCCGCAACGACTTCACCGTGTTGGCGTGCCCTGCAGGAAGTACCAACGCAGCAGATCGCGGTATGTATCGCATGACTGCGGCCACTTCGGTGCTGGTCCTGCCTGCTTCTCCATTCCATGGGATGGTGGTGGCAGCGGTGAATGTGTCCGGCACCCTGGCGCCCGTGATCCAGCGAAACGGCAAGACCATCTGCGGTGATGCCGAAGACTACCTGATGAACCAGTTGGGCTGGCAGATCGTGCTGCAGTACGACTCGACCTCTGGTGACTGGCTGCGGGTGAGCGGCTTCACAGCCTTCACGCCGTTCTCGACCAATCAGCCGTTCAACCAGGCCAACAACTGGACCGGGGCTCAGAACTTCGCCGGCGGTTTGACCCTGAACGGTAGCCCGATCATCGAGACGGGCACCAACGCCAACGGAACATTTACCAAGTTCGCCGATGGCACGCTGCTCATGACAGCAGTGGCCTCGCTAAACATGACCACGCTTGCCGGCCTCACGCAGACCTTCCCGGCCTCGTTTGTGGGTGATCGCCCATGGGTGGGCTTTTGCGGCATTGCTGCGCAGTCTGGCCAAGAAAATCTTCGCAACTGCGCCTGTCTTTGCGGCTCGAATAACTGGCTGATCCGCACCGAAGTTACGGTGGCTGGGGTGACGGCTTACCCAATCAAGCTGATGGCCATTGGCCGCTGGGCATAACAAGGAGAACAAATGGCAAATGCAGCACAACAAGCACAGGCCACGCTGTCCCTGGCGATCACAGGCGGGGCGTGCGATCTCTCCAAGCGCAGCTACTTTCACGCGACCATCACCGGGGCCACTGCGTTCACCTTCATCAATCGGCCGGCAGACTGCATGCTGTTTGAGCTGGAGGTGAATCTGACATCCGGGACCTTGACTTGGCCTGCGAATGTGCGCTGGGTTGGCGGCACGGCTCCACAGAGCCTGCAAACGGGAAAGATCCATATCTTCCAGTTCCGCCGGCCCCAATCAACAGGAGCCAACGAGTGGCTGGGTTCCTATCTGCCGAATTACTGATATGGGATACCGACCACCACTTATCAAAGGCCCGGTGTTTATCACCATCGCGGCCAGCGTCAGGAGCCCGGACATTCGGGCTCTTGCTATTTCTGCGGGTTGGGTTGGCTATGAGCCGCTGTACTGTACCATCAATTCGGGAGTGGATGTGGCAACGCTCACTGTGGCTGACATTCCAGATTACCTGCTCACCATAGTGAACAGGGGGCGCATTGGAGGAACCACCAACAGTGGTACTGGCATGGTTGCCGCCATCAAATTCAACCTGGACAACGCCGGCGGAACGATCTTCGGTGGCGGCGGACTGGGTGGAACCGGCCAGACGGTGACCATCTTCCGAGGCACCGGGTATTCGGCTACGGGTAGCGGCGGATCTGGGGGCAATGGGGCTGGCTTTACTGCTGCCAATCCCCCTGCCTTTCTGTCTTCGCAGGCAGGCGGCAATGGCGGCTCCCAGTCTGTGGGCGGGCCTGTAATCGGCGGCTCATCGTCAGGGGTCGCTAGCGGCGGGCGTGGCGGGACTGGCGGCGCCATCGGTATGAACGGGGAGGGCGGGTACGACGGGAGCACCAGTGGCTCATTCGAGTCGCAGAACCGCACCGGCCCTTCCAGTGGCTCACTGGCGGGCTACGCCATCGACGGCATGGCGAACGTCAACATTCTGGCCGCTGGTTCGATCCTCGGCCGCACACGATAGGAGGGCGCATGTACTTCGACAAAGAAACCCAAGAGTTTGGGCTGAGCCCTGCGGACATCATCGGCCGGCACGCGCACAACATGTCGTTTCCCGTGCCATTTGAGGCGCCGGAGCGCTACGTGCTTATCACGCCGACTGACCCTCAAGGGTTTGATCCAGCAACCCATAAGGCGGTGCCAGTGGAGCCGCAGGAGACAGAGGACGGTTACCTGCAGCAGTGGGAGGTCGTGCCTCTGGATGACGACGAGCTGGCCCAGCTGGAGGCCGAGCGCCTGGCAGCCGAGCAGGCCGCCCGGGACGCTGCGCGGGTGACCGTGACCAAGCGCCAGGCCTTGCTTGCGCTGTTCGACATGAAGGGCATCAAGAACGAGGACATTGAGGCGCAAATCAGCCTGATCCCCGATGAGGTGAACCGCTACCGGGCCCTGGTGGACTGGCAGGGATCGGCGGCCATCGAGTCGGACAGCCCCACGGTGCTCGCGCTGGCGGCGGGCCTCAACTTGACTGAGGCGGATCTGCTCGAGCTATTCGGCTACGCCCAGGCGCTGTAACCCTCTGCCGACAACACACAACACGACCCGCTTCGGCGGGTTTTCTTATTTCTGAGGGGTATGCATGAGCAATGCAGCAGAGAACGCGGCAATCGTGGCGGGCAAATCCGCAGCATACGGCGGCGCTGCAGGGGCCTTCGTGAGCGGGCTCACGGTGTCCGAGTGGGGAGTTATCGGCGGCCTGCTGATCGGCGTACTGGGCTGGGCCTGCAGTCAATTCTGGCTCTGGCGAAAAGACCGGCGCGAAGAGCGCGAGATGGCTATCCGCATGCAACACAAGTTTGGAACAGGATGGGACGAACTATGACCGTACCAATGCCAAAGGCACCGAGCATACCGGCGTCGGTCCTGCGCAAAGGGGCTATCCCTGCTGCGTTGCTGTCCGCGCTGACCAGCCCGCTGGCCTACAACACCCTGGAGCGCTGGGAGGGCAACATCTTGCGGGTGTATGCCGACAGCCTGGCCCGAGGCCTGCCCACCTTCTGCGCCGGCCGCACGGACTGGAATGCCACGGTGGGCGACAAGCTCACCGATGACCAATGCCGGGAGGTGAACAAGACCACCCTTCTGGAGTATGGCTTTGCCGTGCTGGGCTGTGCCAACTGGGATTACCTCACCGCCAAGCGCCTCATTGGCCTGACGATGTTCGCCATCAACGTGGGCAAGACCGCTGCCTGCGGCTCCCAAGCAGTGCAGAACATCAACGCTGGGCGCATAGAGCAGGGCTGCAACCTGATTGCACGCACGCCATCCGGTGCGCCCAACTGGTCGACCGCTGACGGCAAGTTTGTGCAGGGCCTGCAGAACCGCCGCCAGGCTGAGCGCGCACTGTGCCTGGAGGAGCTATGACCACCGGTGTAATTCTGCGAATTTTGGCCTGCATTGCTCTGTTTGCCACCGGTGCGCTGGTCAACGGCTGGCGCATGAGCAGCCAGGTGGCCAAGTGCGAGGCCGAGCAATCCCAGGGCACGGCCACCCGGGCCGAAGCCGCACGCACCGATGAAACCCAAACCGCGATCAAGGAGAGCAAGCATGCCCAAGACACGATCTACAACGCCGACCGCCTGGCGGCTTTCTATACCGGCATTGCTGATGTGCAGCGCCGTGAGCTTGCTTACGCTGAGCGGGTGCAGCGCGGCGCCGCAAGTCGAGCCGCCACTTACAACGCGCAAGCCCAAGCCGACGCAGCTGCCCGCAGCGATCTTGCAGATAAAGCCGCAGCCCTCGACCGCCAGCTTGCAGAAGGCCTCGGCGTGGTCGCAAGCCTCGGAGGCGACCTTAGGCGACGAGACGCCGAAGTAGCCGCGCTGTGCGACCAGGTGAACATCGAGCGCCGGCTGAGCGGTGACGACAGCGACCAGGCCTGCAGCCAGAAATAGAACCAGCCTCCCCGGCGCCACTACGGCACTGGGGAGGCGATTTTTTCGTTTCAGATAGGGTTTCGGATGACACCGGCCGGATGCGTGCCCCTGTACCTTGGCGCCAGGAGGCTCCAATGTGCAATCGCTACCACTCACCAGACGAAGGCTACATCCAGCAGTACTGGCGGCTGAACCCACGGCAGTTGGGGCTTGGTGCCCGAGATGTGTTCCCGCGCTCGGCAGGGGGATTCATTCGGCGCGCCGTGGATGACCCTGGTTACAGCAAAGAGCTTGCCGTGGGGAGATGGGGCCTGATCCCTTGGTTCAGCAAGACGCCCGACATCAAGTACAGCACTAACAACGCCCGGGCTGAGGAGGTGGCGGACAAGGCCAGCTTCAAAGATCCGTGGAAGCGCGGCCAGCGCTGCATCATCCCAGCGACCACCTTTGATGAGCCGAACTTGGAGAGCGGCAAAAACGTGTGGTGGAGGTTTGCCCGGGCCGATGGCGACCCGTGGGGCCTGGCAGGGCTGTGGAACACCTGGAAGGATCCGGTGACCGGCGAGTTGATCGAGAGCTACACCATGCTCACGCTAAATGCTGACGAGCACCCGCTGATGAGCCGCATGCACAAGCCAGACCCGAAGCTCGCTGCTGACAAGCAGGACAAGCGCAGCGTGATACCTATCGAGCTGGTCGATGTGGATCAGTGGCTGGAAGGATCTATCAAGGACGCTCAGGCGCTGCTGAAGCTCGCACCGGTCGAAGTGTTCGCGGCAGGGCCGGTCTAGAACGGAATATCGGGGGCGAGGCTGTCGTACAGATCTTGGTCCACCGCGACCGAAACGGTGTGCAGCACCATTGCGCCCAGGATCGGCATGGCCTCTGGACGATCCAGCTTGATGCCGTCCCAGCGCTCATGTTCCTGGGTCTCGGACCAATCATCACCATCCTTAATGTGCCGCCGCCAGTATCTTGATTGAAACATAGACACCTCTAAAAGACTGTATATTTATACAGTAAATGGAGCAAGCAATGGAAGCAGTCAGGAAATTTGAGCCGGAGGATTTGCCGGGCATCTACAGGACCGTGGCGAGCCCTGGAACGCCAACAGATCTTGATGGCAGGTCTAGGGTTGGGGTGGACCTATACGTGCTGCAGCTTCAGTTTTGCGGCGCGTACCTTTGCTCCTCGCTCTTGAGAGGCAGGGCGCCGACCTTTGGGGTGGTGATTTCATCGCAAACACCCTTTAACGGCTACCAGGCAGGGATCTACAAGCGCGGGGGTCTGATGAAGCTGGTGAACTATCCGCTCGAGCAAGCGGAGGTTTGGAAGAAGCGAGAGGACGGCACCATGCTGTTGCGTGGTGAGCAGTGGGATGAAGGGGAGTTCAATCGGTGGCCGCAGACTTGGATTTGCGGGCGCAATCCTTCGGCGGTCGCCGCGGCGCTTCGCGGGATGTCGGCCTGGCTGGATAGGGAGTACGCGAAGGTGAAGCGGCCGCCCTATGCGAATGACCGGCCGAGGTAGGGGAGCAGCCGCAAGAGTGCAAATGAAATGCACGAATTGTGCACGGAAAGCAAGAATAATGGCGCCAATGCTAGGTTTTCGATCCCGGCTCGAGGCACCATCAACATGATGAATTCCAACAGGAATTCACTCGCCACACAGAGCCCCGTGAAGCTCCAAGAATTCACGGGCATCTCCTGCGGACACATCGCAGAACTCAAGCAAACCCATCAGCAATGCAGCCTCAACTGTGCCGCTGCAGGCAGCCTAACGTTTATCCTTCAGCGGAAACCGCTGACCCGGAAAGAACACGCGCTCAATCTCTCGCAGCGTGCGTGCACCAATCGTGTGGATCTTCAATAGCTTATGCGGATAGGCCTCACGCAGTTGCTCAGGCGTCTTGATGCCGGCGCGGGCAAGTGTGCGCACGGTCACCAGTGGCAACTTGCCATTCAAGGCCGAATCCTGGGCAAACCGGATGGATGGCGGGGCAAAGTCTGGCTCAAAGTACTGGTCCGGGAAGAAGGCCATCTCGATCTTGCGAAAGCGCAGCATGCCGATGCCATGCATGCGCAGCAATCGCAGTGGATAGGCTTGTTTGACGGCTTCCACCGAATGCACGCCATTTTTGGCCAGGATTCGGATGATGCGCTCTGACAAATGACCGTCTAGTGGGGTGTGGGGAGGGGGAGATTTGTTGTATTCATTCGACATCCAGCAAGATCGTAGAACCTGCTAGTACGGAGGAATGACGGTCGGCAGAGGGCATCGGCTGTAGGCCTTGGCAGACAGCAAATGCCAGCGCATTTCAGAGGCGGCCCTCACTGCATCTGCGCTTTGTGCTTAGCGGTCCTGCAAATGTTGTTTTTCCCCGCTGGCCTGGATCCCTTCGCGATCAGTCGATTCGTCCTCTTCCAACGGATGCAGCGGCCCCATCCACCGGAACGGCCTGCGGTTGGGGCTTTGTTGGCGCGCCAGCGCATCGACCGATTGCAGCCACTGGGTGAGTTCTTCGGCCCGCATTGTGGCGCTGCGCTGCGCACCCAAACGGCCCAGAAAGCGGCCCAGTTCCTCGTGCCAAGAGGCATAGTCGCCGCAGCCATGGGTGCACCAGTGTGGGCGCATGCCCAGCCAGGCCTTAATGCTGGGGTGCTGGCTCAGCGCGCTGGTGTCGAGGATGCAATGCACATCGACATGTGGGGGGAACATTGCTTCAACTTCGCGCAGAAACACCAGAAACTCCTGGTGCCGCAGGCGTGGTTTGCACTGCGCGGCGGGGCTTTTGCAGACGCTGTTCAGTGCCTTGCAAAGTGCGGCTGATAACGGATGCTGGCAGCCTTCGCTGCCCAGCAGGGTTGAGACTTTGCTAGGTGTTGCGGGGGCTGCCGGCAGGCTGAGTGGGCTCTTGGTATCCAGGCAGATGACCAGCGCCTTGTCGCTGCCGCTCAGGTAGATCGCGGCGGGCGCCTGCAATTGCTCCAGCAGCAGTGGGTCGCTGAAGAGTGCAAAGTGGGGGCGGGACTTGGTCTTGCCCAGCAGCTGCAGATAGCGGGCCACGCTGCTTTTGGACATGCCCGTGCGTGCAGCCAGGGCACGTACGCTGTCGGATGCGGTGTCCTCAGACGCCAGTGCTGCTTTGGCGGTGGTGGTGATAGCTTGCAGCTGGCGGTCATCGATGGTGCGGGGTTTGCCGGTTCGCATGCTGTCGTACAGACCCAGGATGCGATGGCTCGCAAACCGGCGGCGCCATTTGCCCACTGTCGCCTGGGTCAGCGCCATGCTGTTGGCAATGCTGACATTGCTGTCGCCTTCCACGCTGCGCAGGATGATCCTGGCGCGGGTGGCGATATGGGCGGGCTGGCCGGGCTTATTGGCTAAGTGTTCGAGCTGTTCTCGCTCACGCGCAGTCAGTGTGATCCCTGACTTGGGTCTGCCTTTTTCCATCGTGATTTCTCCGTCTCTCGGAATCTTCTGCAAAGCCTTTGCTGAGGGGAGCGGCTAGGAGTCGGGACGCAGCGTAAGGCGTTTTCGCAAGTCAACAGACAGCTATTGACAAGGAAGAACGAGCAGCGAGTCGCCCGAGCCTGCATCCAGCCGACCCCAGGGTTTTCCAGAAGATTCCTTGCTATGTGTTGAGGCAGCCTTTAATGCTGCTTATTTAATGGACAGATGAAATGATTACCAGCTAATTATGGTAATTTATTTTGGGACAGTATCGAATATCGATTGCATATATATGTTGTGTAGTTATGGGACGGGGCTTCATGTAGATAGCTTGGGTCATGATTTCTATGGAATTATTGTGGAATCTGTGCATCTCTGCCTAGGATTGTTCAATAACCCATGGATGTCATCAATATGACAGTTGAAAAATTTCATCTCGCAACAAATTAATTTTGACAAATAAGCTTATTCGGTCTATTTAGAGCAAGAAACACTTTGTTAACATTTTAATGAAAATGGCATGTACATTGACAAAACAGATAGATACCATTGCGCCGTTCAGTAATTGCGCTGCGCGGTCGCATGGCATGGTTTCTGAAATCACTGAATTTTCATCTGAATGATCCATGAATGAGGAGCTAGCCTTGAATATGACAAATCACACCAATTCCCATAGTGCAACTATTGCCAAGCCCGTCGCCCAACGCAAATCGCGCGGCCAGGGTATGACGGAATACATCATTATCTTGGGCCTGATTGCGATTGCCGCGATTGCTGCTTTCAGCTTTTTTGGCCAAACCGTTCGCAGCCAGGTCGCAGGTATGGCCAAGGAAGTGGGTGGTGAATCGGGCAAGGAAGGTATTACTGCCGCACAGGCTGCTTCGGGTAAGGCGCTGACCAATGCCCAGAAGAATATGAATATGTCGACCTATACCGAAGGCGGTAACGACGGCGCCAAGTAAGAGCCGTTGTCGCAACCCTGGGTACCTTGCTGCAACGTCGCAGGCCTTCGCCTCTGTCGTACGGTGGTAATGTCTGCGGCTTAGGCTGGCTACTCAGTGCAAACCCTTGGGGTATGCCAGGTTGAGATAATGGTTTGAAGTTATCCATGGGAGGGAGGGCCTCCGGAATTCAACGAATTACATAATAGTGGCAATCATGCATAAACCATCTTCGTATCGGTCTGGAGATCGCGTACAAAAAGGGCAGGTGATTGTCTATTTGTTGGCCATAATTCCGGTGGTTTGTCTCAGCATATTCTTGGTCTATAACACGGCCATTGTTGCGCGAGACAAAATGAAGCTGCAAAACAATGCCGATGCGATGACCTATAGCGCGTCCACGGTATTTGCGCGGCAATTGAATTTTCTGGCCTATACCAACCGGGCCATGGCCGCGAATGAAGCGGGCGTGGCGATGCTGGCCAGCTTTCAGACATCGATTGGCATGGTGGTCAGCACGGCGGCCAATATTCAAGTGGCGCGGGTGGAGATCGAAGGGCAGAAGGGCGTCTGGAACCTGGCCCAGGCATCGGCGGCAGCTGCGCGTTATGACTTCATCAGCGCCATCAATTACCTGGTCAAGTGGGGCCGCAATGTACAGGCCGCTGCCAAGTACCAGCGCCAGGCCAACAACATCGCCAAGGCGATCGAGCCCTCGGCCCGGCCGTTCCAGATCATGGTCGATGCACTGCGGGTGCTCAACACCGCCATTTCGCTGGCCCAAGCGGCCACCACGGGTGTCAGCATCCCTGAGGCCATCGTGGTCGCCAAGGATGTGCTCAACGACAACGATGACAAGGCCTATTTGCCGGTGGCGGCCAATGCACCGCTGATTGCCAGCTCGTCGCTGGAGTTTCTCAACTTCATCAAGCTCTACAGCACCACCTCGGACCGCCGCAACGACGAGGACGATTTTTTTGACGCGATGCGCTTTGCCCATGCGGCGCAGGCCACACGCGATGACTTCACCAAGGACCGGCGCATTTTCCCGGGCTTTATCAAGCAGGGCATCACCGGCATGCAAAACGAGGGCGACAGTTTTGACCTCTCCAGCGGCCCGATTGCCACGGCCATGCAAGAGCTGCTCAAAGGCACGGTGTCCTGGAAGGGCGGCACCGAGCTGGTCGCCACGCGGGGCTCGGATGTGCTGGACGAGCGTGGCCGCATCCGTTGGCAATCGGCTGACTCGGTGAACGTGGCCGGCGCTGGCGTGCTGCTGGCCGAGCGCTTTGTGGGCGACTTCGGTCTGGGCGCGGCCACCGCCACGGGCGGCTCGGGCTATGCGGACAAGGGCTGGTCCGGCAACCGCCTGGCCTTGCGCTCTTACGACAAGAACTTCAAGCCGCGCAATGTGGACCCCGAATACCAGAGCGATGAAAAGCGCGACTACGGCAAGCTGACCAAGGACGGCCTGTCCGACAGCGCCATCTATGCGGCGGGCCGCGACCGCGATGGCAATACACTGCTCGTGCCTTTCGCCGTGCTGCAGTTCAACTCGGCCTACAAGTACAAGCCGCGCACCGACATTGGCCTGGTCACCAAGAATTTCTCCTTGCCCCGCTACTGGGATGTGCGCCAGCTGCGCACGCTCAAGGGCCGGGACCAGGACAAGTGGTACGGCGACCTGTCGATGACCAGCATCAACCCGCGCAAGTGGGGCAGCCTGACCGACAAGGGGCCCACGATCTCGGTGATGGTTGCGCGCAAGGGCAGCGATGTGCGCACCGGCGAGCAGGCGGGCTTTGGCTATGCCAAGGATGACTACAGCATTGGCCTGCGCGACCGCATGTTTGGCGGTGACATGAGCGCGCTGTCGTCGGCCCAGCTGTATTTCAAGCGGCCGCAGGACCGCTGGCAACGCCGCGACATGACCAAGGACCAGTACAAGTCGCTGCAGATTGCCGGGCGCACGATCAAGGTCGGCTTTACCGGCGGCTATATCGAGCACAAGAACCTTTTCTCCCCGTACTGGCAGGTCCACCATGTCGAGCCCTCCATCTGGGCGCGTGGCGTGGCCGTGGCTGGCTCGGCCCTGGGCGGGTCGGATGGCCTGTTCGGGGGCGGCGAGCCCGACAACCAGGATGCGGCGCAATGATGTCCCAGACTTCCCCGATGACAACCCTGCGCCGCCGTGCCCGGCGCCGCGCGCAGCAGGGCAGCGCGTTGGTCGAGGTGACCTTGATCAGCGGCTTTGCGGCATTGCTGATGGCGGCTATCCCCTTGATCGCCGATTACGGCCAGGCGCGCATGCAGGTCACCGCAGCGGCCAAGCTCAATGCCTGGCAGCGCTCGGTCTGGTTTCCTGCAGCGACGGAGACCGAGGTCATGTCGGCCGACCAGTACAAGGGCGCGAGCGGGTCCATCCGCAAGTCCGATGCCGAGCTGAGCAATGATTTGCGCCGCCATGTGTTCCGTGATCCGGCGCAGGACACCGACACCGGCGTGCATGGCGAGACCGTGTCCGAGTTCACGTCGGGCCAGGCGCGCATGCCTGATTTCAACGAGTCGCTCACCGCCAAGACCACGGCCGCACCGCTGCCCTCGGTCGCTGCCTTCATGGACACCATCTTCTCCAAGGTCGGTGAGGTGCAGAACCTGGCCAAGGGCGAGTCGATTGCCAAGTTCCGCTTTGTCACCCAGGGCTATATGCGCACCGAGGTGGCGCTGGAGCGCGGTGCCGGTTTTTCTGCCGAGCGTTTTCCCACCGAGTTCGGCAAGGTCGCATCGGCCTTGCACAAGAACGACACGCCGCTGCCGCTCAAGCTGCAGATCAAGGACCATGTGACCATGCTGTCCGAGCCCTGGAGCGCCGGCGGCACCAACCGCGAGGAGTCCAAGATCCAGGGCCTGGTGCCGATGAAGCTGCTGGACCGGCCCGAGTACCAGGACTTCCGCGCGCCGCTGGGGCAGCTGGGCAGCACGCTCAAGTGGCTCTGGCCCACCTTTGACCACAACCTGCTCACCATGGGCCTGGCGCCAGGCGATGCGCAGGAGAAGTCGGTACCGCTGGACCGCTACGAGTGGCTGCAGAAGGTGCCGGCCGACGACACCTACAACGACAACCCGGGCGAGCATGAGTGCGGACCGCTGGAGAAGCCCGACGGCAAGGACTGCTTCCGCTTCTACCGCGCGTTCCCGCCGCCGCCGGTCGTCAACACCTTGCCATGACGATGATGCTGTTGCACCGGCCCAGGCGGGGAGCGTTGGCTGCCCGCCGGCCAGCAGGGCTGTGGGGGCCGCTGGCCTGGTTGCTGTTGGCCGCGCTGGCTGCCGCGATGCCGCTGGCAGCGCGCGCTGCACCCGCCAGCGCCATTGCCTGGCCGGCCATCCTGTTCCCCGACAAGAACCTGTCGCCCTACTGGGTGGCTGAGTTGATCGTGCAGAACAAGATACCGATGCAGATCCAGGCCTTTGATGTCGATGGCGACACGCGTAAGGCCCAGCGTTTCTACCAGGAATGGCTGGGCGGCAAGGCCGATTTTTCAGAGACCACGCTCGACGGCATTCCGATCCTCGGCGCGCGCGACGGCAATTTCCGCATCACGGTTGAATTCCGGCCCCTGCCCAGCGGCAAGCAGCAGGTGCGCATCTCCTCGGCCTGGCTGCACGGCGCCGTGCCGCAACTGGTCAGCGACCAGCTGCAGCGCCGCAGTCACCTGGCCGTGCCGATGGGCAGCGATGAGTTCTCCGACACCTTTTCATTCGATGCAGACCGGGTCAACCGCACCAGCGTCTGGGGCAATACCTTGAGCGTTGAGGCCAATGAGCTCTATATCCGCGAGCAGGCGCTGGTGGCGGGCTGGACGGTGCTGAGCCGCAAGACCATCAAGGGCGGCACGCGCGCCCAGGTGGTGCTGCGGCGTGGCGGGCAGGAGGCGGTGATCGCCATCGCCCACAACGGCGTGGGTTGCTCCATCGTCATCAGCAACACCTTGCCGCAGGCCTAGCCGCGTCCCCCATGCCGATACCCAAGCACCCCACCCCTGTTCCTCGCGCCAGCCGGCAATCCGGGCAGATCATGACCGAGTACGTGATCGTCGCCGGTGTGCTGGCCGCCGTTTTCTTTGCACCGATGCCGGGTGCCGACAAGTCTTTGTTTCAGCTGCTGATTGATGCCTTTCGCGCAGCCTGGGCTTCCTATTCCTACACGATCTCTTTGCCATGGTGACCCCAAACTCTCCCAAACCGAATCGTTTCTCACGGCTGGCCAATGGCTCGCGCCGTGCCGCCCCGCTGATCGCCGCCATTACCCTGGGTGTGGTGGCCGCGGGCCTGGGCTGGTACTACCTCAAGACCTCCGAGGCCGAGATCCAGGCCAACCTGGAGTCCGAAGCCGAGCGCCTGCGCACCGATGTGGTGGTGCCGATCCAGAACATTCCCGCTGGCACCGCGCTCTTGCCCGAGATGGTGGCCAAGCGCAGCGTGCCCTCGGCCTATGTGCATGCCGATGTGCTGACGCCGGACATGATCGACGGCTTTCTGGGGCGCCAGCTGTCGGTGGACATCAGTGCCGGCAAGCCGCTGCTGGCCAACTTTTTTGTCACGCCGCGCAAGCTGTTCTCCGAAGAGCTCGAAGCGGGCGTGCGCGCCGTGACCATTCCGGTCGATGAGGTCAGCACCATCTCGGGCATGCTGCGCGCGGGCGACCATATCGACTTTCTGTTCATTGCCGACAAGGATGGCGGCACCCAGGCCGAGGACGCCATCGTCGTGCCGCTGTTGCAGGACGTGGTGGTGCGTGCGACCGGCCAGATCACCTCCGAGCAGTTCTCCGAGCTGCGCAAGCGCCCTGATATTGCCAACACCGTCGATCCCTACCGCCAGCGCAGCTACACCACGGTGACCGTGGGCCTGCCGCCGGTCGATGCCCAGCGCCTCATCCTGGCGCAGAAGCTCGGCAAGATCGTTGCGGCCCTGCGCAATGCCGATGACCGCCAGAAGCTCGACACCGGCACCAACGCCCAGCAGCTGGCCAGCTATATCGACAGCTTCCGTCCCCAGCAGCCCGTCGTGCGCGCAGCGCCCACCCGCGCCCCGGCGATGGTTGAGTACATCGTGGGCGGTGGCGGGGTCAAGACCCAGATGCAAACCCCGCTGGCGGCCTTGCTGGGCGCTGCGGCCGTGCCTGGCGCTACGGTGCCCGCGCCCCAGGCGCCTGCCGTCACCGGTTCCTACTGATTTCCGCCCCGTCCTGCATTCTTCCCCGGCCACGCTGCGCCATTCGCTCCATAGAGTTGGTAGACCATGAATTCCTCGATGATCTGTATGCCTCGTCCCCGCCCAGCCCTCCCGACCTTGGGGGCAAGGGCTTGCGTTGCGCTCGCCCTGGCCCTGCCCATGGCTCCGTTGCTGGCCGCGCAGGCCTCTACGGGCACCAGCTCGCCCACCGCGGGCGGCGCACTGGGAGATATGCTGCGCGCCGCGCAGCGAGCGTCGCTGCAGGCCGAGGCCGAGCAGCGTGACGGCGATGGCGGTGATTTCGCCCGCGATACCGAAGGGGGCTCGGCGCCTTCCACATCGCCGGGCTTTCGCACCTTGCCCACTGTCAGCGTCAACACCCAGCCCGCCTCCGATGTATCGGGCATCGGCGGTGTGCAGCCCTTGGTCATCAAGCATTTGCCCACGTCGCTGTCGCTCTATGTGGGGCAGATGACCTTGATCGAGCTGCGCGACGTCGTGCGGGTCGCCGTCGGCAATGGCAAGGTGATGGAGGCGCGGGTGGTGGACCAAAAGAGCCTGCTGCTGACGGCGCTGGACGCCGGCGAAAGCACGGTCCATATCTGGCGCAAGGACGGCCAGGTCAGCAGCCTCAAGGCGCGCGTCAACGTGGTCGATCTGGACCGCATCGAAGGCGAGATATCGATGCTGACGGCCGGCATCACCGGTGTGAGCGTCTCCCGCGTGGGCGAGAAGATCATTCTTGATGGCGCCAACCTTGACCCGGCGGCAGTCTCGCGGCTGCGGGAGATTGCGCGCATGTACGGCCCGGCCGTGGTGTCCTTCGCCACCTCCGAGCGCCTGCGCGTGGACCGCATGATCGAGATGGACGTGCGCATTGTCGAGTTCTCGCGCTCGGCGCTGGACGACCTGGGCATGAAGTGGGACACCACGGGCGGTGGCTTCAACTTTGGCCTGTTCTCCGATATCGCCTCCAACGGCGGCTACCGCATCCTGCCGGAGAACTCGCCCTTTCTGAACCTGGACAGCGGCTACGGCCAGGGCTTTTTGGACCAGCGCCGGCGCAAGGCGCGCTACTACTTTGGCCTGAGCACGGCGCTGACCTCGGCCATCAACTTGCAGGTGCAGCGCGGCAATGCGATGCTGTTGGCCTCGCCCAAGCTCACCACCCGCAGCGGCGGCGAGGCGCGCTTCCTCTCGGGCGGTGAAATCCCCTTGCCCGCGATGAGCGCGCTGGGCACCGGCTCGGTCAACTACAAGCCCTATGGCCTGCGCCTGCATGTCAAGCCGATGGCCGATGGCGCGGGCAACATCTCCGGCTCGATCCTGGCCGAGGTCAGCAACATCGACCAGTCGGTCTCGGTCGATGGCATCCCGGGGCTGCTGACGCGCCGCACCGAGAGCGAGTTCAATGTCGATGACGGTGACACCATCATCCTCTCGGGCCTGCTCAGCCGCCAGTCCTCGCGCGCCACCGATGGCCTGCCGGGCCTGCGCAATGTGCCGGTACTGGGCTGGGCCTTCAAGAACAACAACGACAGCGACACCCAGATCGAAACCGTGGTGTTCATCACCCCGCGTGTGGTGACCGCGCGCGATTCGCGCCCCCGCCTGGAGCGCACGCAGCAGATGGAAGAGCAGATCTCCAACGGCTTTACCGACCTGACCGAAGACCTCTACCGCAACTCCAAAAAGGCCGAGCCGCCGATGCCCGAGCGGGGTCTGGACCCCGAGAGCTATTCGCACAACTGATGGCTGCGGCCGCTGATCCCGGAGAAGACCGTGCACAAGTTACTAGTCAATTCGCCCCGCCAGAAAGCGCAGGAGTTCGAGCTCGGCGCCGAGACCTTCACCATCGGCAAATCCAGCGACCGCTCCTTGCACCTGACGGGCTGGAACGTGGCGCGCGACCATGCGGTGGTGATGCTGCATGACGGCGACGTCTTCATCGAAGACCGGGGCAGCCTGTTTGGCACCTGGGTCAACAATGAGCGCGTGACCCGCTATGGCCCCTGCCGAGGGGGCGAGGAGGTGGTGGTCGGCGGGCATTCGATCATCGTCGTGCTCGATGACAAACTGGGCGGGCAGCGCGAAGAAGCGCAGAGCCCGGGCCAGACAGCGCAGCCCGCGCTGGAGCACCAGCGCCCCACGCGCAACGAGCCCCGTCCCGAGGACCCGATGCTGCAGTGGCGCCGCCTGCTGCACCGCCAGTTGCTCGAGCAATTGGAAGCGCGCCGCATCGACACCATCAAGATGAAGGACGATGAGCTGCGCTCCAACGTGCGCGCACTGATTGCCGAAATCATCCGCGACACGCCCAACCTGCCCGAGACCATTGACCGCGCCGAGCTGAGCCAGCAGCTGCTCGACGAAGCCATTGGCCTGGGCCCGCTGGAAGTGCTGCTGCAGGACGATTCGGTGACCGAAGTGATGGTCAACCGTTTTGACGAGATCTGGATCGAGCGGCGCGGGCGCCTGGAGCGCACCGATGTGTCCTTTACCAGCGATCTGGCGGTCAATGGCGCCATCGAGCGCATCGTGACGCCGCTGGGCCGGCGCATCGACGAGAGCTCGCCAATGGTCGATGCGCGCCTCAAAGACGGCTCGCGGGTGAACGCCATCATCCCGCCGCTGGCGATTCGCGGCCCCAGTATCACCATCCGTAAGTTTCCCAAGAAGCGCATGGGCGCCGAGGGCATGGTGCAGTACCAGTCGATCTCGCAGGCCATGGTCGATTTTCTGCAGCTGGCCGTCGAGAACAAACTCAACATCGTGGTCTCGGGCGGTACCGGCACCGGCAAGACCACCTTGCTGAACATGATGTCCAACTTCATCCCCAACGACGAGCGCATCCTGACGGTGGAGGATGCCGCCGAACTCTCGCTGAACCAGCCCAACCTGGTGTCGCTGGAAGCGCGCCCGGCCAACGTCGAAGGCAAGGGCGCCGTTTCGATCCGCGACCTGGTCAAGAACTCGCTGCGGATGCGCCCGGACCGCATCGTCGTCGGTGAGTGCCGAAGCGGCGAAGCGCTGGACATGCTGCAGGCGATGAACACCGGCCACGATGGCTCGCTCACCACCTTGCACGCGAACTCGCCGCGCGATGCGGCTGCCCGTATGGAGGTGCTGGTGACCATGGCGGGCATGAACATCCCCGTCACCGCCATCCGTGAGCAGATTGCCTCGGCCATCCACCTGATGGTGCAGCTCACCCGCTTCCCCTGCGGCAGCCGCAAGATCACCCAGATCACCGAGGTGCTCAACTGCACCGATGGCGTGATCCAGATGCAGGATATTTTTGTCTTCCGCAAGACCGGGCTGGATGCCGAGTTCCGCACCCAGGGCCGCTTTGAGGCAACCGGGGTGATCCCGGACTTTGTTGCCAAGCTGGTCGAGCACGGCGTGCCGGTGAACATGGAGGAATTGTTCTTCCAGGGAGAGCCGGCATGAAGAACTGGCAGTTCCTCGGCTTTTTGCTGGCCGCCGCCGGCTTTGTGGTGCTCTCGGGCTGGCTGGTCTACAGCCGCATGGGCGAGTGGCGCGACAAGTCCAATGTCTACCTGCGCGGCCGTGGCCTCCGGATTCTGGGCATCTCGGAGTTCCATGCGCAAAAGGCGCTGACCCTGGCGACCGGCCATGTGGCCATGGTGGTCGTGGCCGGCATCATCACCTACCTGATTGCGCGCAACTGGTTGCTGGTGGTGGTGGTTTGCGGCGCTGTCTACTTTCTGCCAGCGCGCTGGTTTGCCTGGCAGCGCAAGAAGCGGCGCGAGCGCATCGAGGCCGAGCTGCCCGATGCCTTGCTCTTCATTGCCAGCGCATTGCGCGCGGGCAGTGCGCTGTCGGTGGCGTTGCAGATTCTGGTGCGTGACCAAAAAGGCCCGCTGGGCGATGAGTTCGCGATCGTGCTCAAGGAGCAGCGCATTGGCCTGTCGTTTGACGACGCGGTGCAGAACATGGCGCGGCGCATCCAGATTCCGGACTTCATGCTGGTGGTAGTGGCCTTGCGGGTGGCCAAGGAAGTGGGCGGCAACCTGTCCGAGCCGCTGCAGCTGCTGGCCGAGACCCTGCGCAAGAAAGCGATGCTGGAAGGGCGCATCAAGGCGCTCACGGCCCAGGGCCGTATCCAGGGCCTGGTGATGACCATGTTCCCGGTGGTGCTGGGCGGCATTCTGTACCTGATGCAGCCGACCATGCACCTGCTGTTTGTCACGCCCATCGGCTGGGGGGTGCTGGCCGTGATGGTTGTGATGCTCACCTTGGGCTATATGTCCATCAAGAAAATTGTCGCCATCGACATCTGAGCCATGAAAAACGCCATTCTGCTTGCCGCCATCTTTCTGTCCGCTGTGATGGCCGGCATCATCTTGCTGTACTTCGTCGCCATTGTGCGCAAGGCCCGGCCATCGGTGCGCGAGCACATGGATCCGCTGCCCTGGGGCATTCGCCTCATCTGGCCGGCGGTCAATGTGCTGCAGTTCCATGTCTCGGAGATTGCGCCCACCTCCAGCCTGCTGCGCTGGAAGCGCAAGCTGCAGTTGGCCGGCCTGGAATATGTGCTCAAGGCCGAGGAGATCATCGCCGTGCGCGTGATCGCGATGGCCGTGGTGGCGCTGGCTTTCACGGGCGCTGCGATGGCGCTGAAGATCGATGGCCAGTGGGTGCGCCTGGCCTGCCTGGCAGGCCTGCTGCTGGGCTGGATGCTGCCGGCGATCTGGGTCAATGACCGCAAGAAGCGCCGCGACAAGGAAGTACTGCGCACCTTGCCTGGCTACCTCGACCTGATCACGCTGTGCTGCCAGGCGGGCCTGGGCTTGACGGCGGCGATCTCGCAGGCGGTGCAAAAAGGCCCGCGTGGCGCAATGCACGAAGAGCTCGAACGCCTGCTGCGCGAGATGCGCACCGGCATGAGCCGGATGGATGCCTTCAACGCCATGGCCGAGCGCATGGACAACAAGCATGTGCGCGGCCTGGTCTCCAACCTGACCCAGGCTGAGTCGCTGGGTGCCAGCGTCACCGATACCCTGGTCGCCATCTCCGAGCAGCGCCGTACCGAGCGCTTCCAGCACGCCGAGAAGCTGGCGATGGAGGCGCCCGTGAAAATGCTCGGCCCGCTGGTGATCTTTATCTTTCCGGTCACCTTCATGGTGATCTTTTTTCCACTCGCGGTGCAGATGTACCAGACCTTGAAATGAAGGGGCCAGGCATGCCCGCAGTCAAAGTACAGCTGGCCCGGCGCTTTTCCGAGCGCGCCTTTGGCCTCATTTTTCGCCCGCCACCGGCCAGCGGCGAGGCGCTGGCGTTCGATCGCTGCGCGGCCGTGCACACCTGCTTCATGCGCTATGCGATCGATGTGGTGTTTGTCGATGCGCAGCAGCAGGTGCTGCGCATCAGTGCGGGCCTGGCGCCTTGGCGCATGGCCTGGTGCCGGGGCGCCAAGCGCGTGCTGGAGCTGCGCAGCGGCGAGGCCGCGCGCCTGGGCCTGGCGCCGGGCCAGCGGCTGCAACTGTGTTGAAGGAGCTTTGCCATGTTCTTGAAGAAAACCAAGCCAGCGCGGCAAAGCGGGGTGTCGATGACCGAGACCTTGATCGCGCTGCCGGTGGTGCTGGTGTTCACGCTGTCGCTGATCCAGTTTGCGCTGATCTACCGCGCAAGGCTCACCTTGCAGTACGCCGCCAATGAGGCCGCGCGCGTGGGCTCGCTCAACAATGCGCTGCCGCTGCCCTATGACCTGCGCATTCCGCTGGCCAAGAAGGGCATGCTGGCCGATGTGAGCCTGGGTAATGTCAAATCGGCGCTCACCAAGGGCAGCGTCTGGCAAGGCTTTGTGCGCGGCATGATGCCGCTTTATGTGTCCGAGTCCAGCGTCTCTGGCCTGCTCAAGGGCTGGGTCAACACCAATACCGACCTGATCCAGGGCAGCTGCATCGAGTACGTCAACCCCACGCAAAACACCTTCCTGGACTGGGCGATGGTGGAGAACTATGGCGAGTCGCGGGGCATTGTGCGCATCCCCAACGACAGCCTGCGCTACCGCAAGCCGCTGCCCTATGAGCGCGATGCCCGCACGGGGGCCACCGACACCTACAACGGCGATACGCCGAACCTGGAAGACACGCGGCTGCGCGGTGCCGTCTCCAACAAGACCTTGGGCGAGACCAATATCCTGCACCTGCGCGTGCACTATGGCTACAAGCTCAGTGTGCCGATTGCCGGGCCCATCATCATCAAGGCCATGCAGGGCTACCGCTATGTCTCCAAGCACATCGGCTCGGTGCTGACGACCGGCGACGATGTGCTCAGTGCAGAAGCCACTGACCTCTCGGCCATCGATGCCTTCTTTCTGGCAAGCGACCGCTTTCCGCTGACGCAGGAGGCCTCGGTGGGCATGCAGTCCTCGCTGTACTGGCATCCGTTCTATTCCTTTGGGCCGGCGCGCGATACCTCGGACCTCAATGCCAGCTTCAAATGGGACGTGGCCGACGGCAACAGCGGCCTGGGTGACTACGCCACCCTGGTGCCGGATCTGGTCGGCAATATCCGCAACGGAGCGCAGTGGGTGACCGCCCATGTCGGCAATGCGGCTATGGATGGCCTCAAGGACGTGGTGGGCCTGCGCAATGCTTTTTGCCCGGCGATCTGGGCCAATCCGATGGGGGTGGAGAATGTGCCCAATCCATTCGATGCGGCGCCTTGATAGGTCACTGGCTGATGCGGCTGCGCTGCTGCTGGTAGCTGCGCTGACCGCCGTGCTGGGCGCCGCCCCGGCCTGGGCGCAGACGGTGTGCAAGAGCGAGGGCGTTGAATACATTCTGGGCGGTGCCGCTGCGAGCGGACCCGGCTGCAAGGCCGCAGCCGCCGCTGCACCGCCAGCACGCCGCACCTTGCGCATGGCCGCATCCGCCCCGGCGCCTACCCCGTCGCAAGGCCCGCGCCCGCGTGAACGCGCAGATTTTGGCCAGGACGAGCGCCGCCTGATCCTGGAGACCGAGCTGAAAAAGGCCCAGCAGGTGCTGCAGGGCTTCTCCCAGGCGCTGGGTGGTTCAGCCGGCAGTGCGGCACCGGCAGACAAGAGCCGCGCGCTGGCCGATGTGCGGGCCCTCACGGCCGAGCTGGCCCGGCTGCCGCCGGTGGCAAGCCGCTGAGCGTTAGTCTTGCTCCTCCAGCGATTGCAGCAGCCCGTCCGCATTCGCATAGCCCGCCGCCTTGGACCGCCGTGCCCAGAACCGTGCGCCTGCAGCGTCCTGGGTGTGGATGGCGATTTGTGCCAGGTTGTAGGCGGCGGCGCCATCGCCCAGGTCCGCAGCCAGCACCAGCCAGTCCCGCGCCTGCGCGTCATCGTTGTCTACGGAACGCAGATGCTGGTAGACATTGAGGGCGGCGCGCTTGTCGCCCGCCTGCGCCAGGCGCTTTTGGCGCAGCAGCTCAGACTCCGACATGCGCGCAATGCCGGCGCTGTTGGCGCCGGGCTCATAGCGGATGCCGGTCGGCGGGGCGGGCAGCGGCGCATAGGGGATTTGCTTGCAACCGGCGCTGGCCAGTAGCGCAAGCAATGCCAGGGGAAGGGCGATGGAGGACAGGCGCATCGCCGCATTGTGGCATTCCGGTGCCATCAACGCTTTCAGCGCACAAAGGTGGAGGGCTGCAGATCCGGCGTCGTGGCCTTGCGCCGCTCCAGCCAGAATGCCTCGTTCTTTGTCAGCATCTGGAAGTCCTGCGCATCCTGCAGCTTTTGCGCCGCATCCATCGGCCAGTTCGGGTTGTAGATCAGCTCACGTGCCAGCGCCACCAGGTCCGCGTCGCCGTTGCGCAAAATGGCCTCGGCCTGCTGCGCATGCACGATCAGGCCAACGGCCATCGTGCGCGCGCCGGTGGCGGCCTGGATGGCCGATGCCAGTTCGACCTGGTAGCCATAGCTGGCAGACTCGCCGCCGCGCCGCGGCGAGCCGGCAATGCCGCCCGAGGAGCAGTCGATCACATCGACACCCAGCGGCAGCAGGCGTTTGACCAGCGCGATGCTGTCCTCCAGCGTCCAGCCACCGGGCGCGCCGTCGGTGCAGGACAGGCGCACAAAGAGGGGCAGGCCTGCTGGCCACACGGCGCGCGCCGCATCGACGACGGTCAGCAGCAGCCGGCAGCGGTTGTCAAAGCTGCCGCCCCAGGCATCGCCGCGCTGGTTGGCCAGCGGTGACAGAAAGCTGTGCAGCAGATAGCCATGGCCGGCATGCAGCTCCAGCACCTGGTAGCCCGCCTGCGCGGCGCGGCGGGCAGCGGCGGCAAAAGCCTCCACCACCTGCTGGATCTGCTGCAGCGACATGGGCAGCGGCGTATCGAGGCCCTTGCCTGCGGGGATGGCGCTCGGGCCCATCGGCATCCAGGCATCCCAGTCGGCGATGTCCGGCTGGTAGGGCAGAGCCCCCCGGCCCTGCGCGGGTGTCAGCTGCCGGGCCTTGCGGCCGGCATGCATCAGCTGGATGCCTGGCGTGGTGCCGCAGTCGCGCATCAGCTGCACGATGCGCTGCAACGGCGCGACCATGTCGTCCTGCCACAGCCCGATATCGCCCAAGGTGCCGCAGCCGCGCCGCTCCACACCGGTGCCTTCCTGGAACACCAGGCCGCTGCCGCCGGCGGCCAGGCGCCCCAGGTGCATCAGATGCCAGTCCTGCACCTGGCCGTGGCGGCCCTGGTACTGCCACATGGGGGCGGCGACGATGCGGTTCTTGATCACCACATCGCGCAGCTGCAGTGGGCTGAAAAGCTGGTTCCGGGTTTCGCTGTGGGCCATGGTGCTGCCGCCTACTTCTTGACGAGAGGGCAGGCCGACTCGGACAGCGGCAGGAAGGCCTTGTCGGCCGGCACCGTGCTGATGACCTTGTAGTAGTCCCAGGGGGCCTTGGACTCCTGCGGTGACTTGACCTGGAACAGGTACATGTCGTGCACCATCATGCCGTCCTCGCGCAGACGGCCGTTCTTGGTGAAGACATCGTTGATGGGCATCTCGCGCATCTTGGCCATCACCGCCTTGGCGTCCGTGCTGCCGGCCGCCTCCACCGCCTTCAGGTAGTGCTTGACCGAAGAGTAGGCGCCCATCTGGCTCATATTGGGCATGGCATTGACCTTGGCAAAGTACCTCTTCGAGAAGGCACGCGTCTCGTCATTCATGTCCCAGTAAAAGGCCTCGGACAGCAGCATGCCCTGCGCAGTGCGCAGGCCCACCGAATGCACATCGTTGATGTACATCAGCAGCGAGGCGAGCTTTTGCTTGCTCTCGGGGGTGATGCCGAACTCACGCGCAGCCTTGATCGAGTTGACCAGGTCATTGCCAAAGTTGGCCAGGCCGATCACATCGGCTTTGCTGGCCTGGGCCTGCACCACGGCGGACGAGAAGTCCGAGCCATTGAGCGGGTGCCGGGTCTCGCCAATCACCTTGCCGCCCACGGTGCCAATGGCCTGGGTGGTGGCCTTGACGATGTCATAGCCGCCCGAGTAGTCGGCGGTCAGAAAGTACCACTGCTTGCCGATCTTCTCGGCCGCCGCCTTGCCCACGGTATTGGCCAGTGCATAGGAGTTGTAGGCCCAGTGCGCAACGGTGGGGCCACACATGTCACCGGTGATGCGGTCGCTGGCCGGGCCGCTCATCACCAGCACCTTGCCTTTCTCCTTGGCGATGTTGAGCACCGCGAGCGCGGCGGCCGAGCCGCCCACGTCCTGGATCGCGTCGACGCCGTTGTCATACCATTCGCGCGCCTTGGCCGCTGCCGAGTCGGCCTTGCTCTGGTGGTCGAAGGTCAGCAGCTCGACCTTGCGGCCCAGCACCTGGCCGCCGGCCTCATCAAGCGCCATCTGGGCAGCGGTGATGCTGCCCTTGCCGGTGATGGCCGAGTAGACGCCCGACTGGTCGACGATCAGGCCGATGCGCACCGGCGGGCCCGATTGCGCGCTGGCGCCCAGCGACAGGCACAGCAGCGCTGCGGCCAGGCCCAGTGGTTTGACGGGGGCGCGCAGCGCAAAGAGGTGAGAAATACGCATGGTGGTGTCTCCTGTTCAGCTTTTGGTCAGTACCTGGGATTCGCGGATCATCTGCTGCCAACGCAGGCGCTCGGCCTGCAGGAATTTTTCATAGGCCTCCGGGCCCTGGGCGGTGACCGAGACGCCTTGCTTTTCCAGCAGGTTCTTCAGCGCAGGTGCCTGTAGCTGGGCCACGGTGGTGCGGCCCAGGCGGTCGATGACATCGGCGCCGGTCTTGCGCGGCACAAAAAAGCCGTTCCAGATCGGCGCGGCATAGCCGGGGTAGCCGAGCTCGGCGACGGTGGGGATCTCGGGCCAGGAGGCCATGCGCTGCGCGCTCAACGTGGCCAGCACGCGCAGCTTGCCCGACTGCACCTGCGGGCGGGTGAAGAGCGCCGTCATCATGCCCATGTCCACGCGCTGCTGCAGCAAGTCTGGCAGGGCCGGGGCCTCGCCCTTGTAGGGCGCATGGATCATCTGCGCGCCGCTCAGCTTGCCCAGGTACTCCATCGCCACATGCAGCGGGCCCAGCGGCCCGGTGGACATATAGCGCAGCTTGTCCGGTGCCTTCTTCGCATCGGCCAGCAGCTCGCCCAGGGTCTGGTAGGGGCTGTCTTGCGCCACCACCAGCACATAGTCCACGTTGCAGATCGAGGCCACCGCCGCAAAGTCGCGCTGCGGCCGGTAGCCCAGGTCGGGCATGGTGTGCTCGAGCACGATATTGGTGCCCACGCCGCCCATCAGTATGTTGTAGCCATCGGGTTCGGCATGGGCCACCTGGGTGACGCCGATGGCGCCGGCTGCGCCCACCTTGTTGTCGACCACCACCGGCTGGCCCAGGCCGGGCTCCAGCGCCTTGGCCAGCAGGCGGCCGAGCACATCGGTGGCGCCGCCGGCGGCAAAGGGAACCACCAGCCGCACTGGGCGCGATGGGTAGGAGCTCTGCGCCCAGGCCTGGTGGCCAGCCAGCAGGCTGGCTGCGCCCCAAGCGGTGCTGTGTGCCAGCCACCGTCGTCTGCCGGGATTGACCGGCGCTTGTTGCAGGGAAAGCTTGTCGTTCATGGCATTGTCTCCGTTCCGTTTTCTGTGGTGTGCCGTGTCCTAAGCGAGATGAGAGAGGCGCTACAGCCGGGTGGCGCTG
This sequence comes from Comamonas sp. MYb69, assembly GCF_037479315.1. Classification (NCBI taxonomy): domain Bacteria; kingdom Pseudomonadati; phylum Pseudomonadota; class Betaproteobacteria; order Burkholderiales; family Comamonadaceae; genus Comamonas; species Comamonas sp. MYb69. Next base: position 76,443 of record NZ_JBBGZG010000008.1, on the reverse strand, counting down.
ATCGTGAGCCCTCCGTCGATGTGCAAGGTCTGGCCGGTGATGTAGCCAGCCAGCGGGTGCAGCAAGAAGTCGATCGCATGGGCGATCTCCACCGGCTCGGACACCCGCTGCAGCGGCACGGCGGCGAGCAGCGCCTCGGTCTGCGGCGCGCCGGGCGGGCTGGCGGTCTTGAACAGCTCGGTGGCCACGGGGCCGGGGGCAATGACATTGACGGTGATCTGGTCCGTGGCCAGCTCCAGCGCCCAGGTGCGGCTCATGCCGATGACGGCGGCCTTGGTGGCGCTGTAGGCGGTGCGGTTGGGCTTGCCCAGCGCGGCGCGCGAGGAGATATTGACGACCCGGCCGGCGCGCGCCTGGCGCATGCCCGGCAGCAGCGCCTGCATGCAGACCAGGCAGGCGTTCACGTTCAGCGCCATGGCCTCGTTCATGTCGGCCACGCTGGTGTGCGCCAGGTCGGTGGTGTGGGCCAGCGCGGCGTTGTTGACCAGGCCGTAGAAGGGGGCCTGCGCGGCCAGGTCGCTGACCAGCGCCCGCGTGCCGTCGAGGTCCATCAGGTCACAGGCGATGAATTGCTCATCGGCCCGCGCATCGGCGGGGATGCTGCGCGCCAGGCCTATGGTCTGGTAGCCCTTGTCGGCGAGGTAACGCATCGTGGCGCGGCCAATACCCCGGCTGGCGCCGGTGACCAGGACGCGGGGTTGGCGGGAGCTGTCTGTCATGCCAGGCCTTTCAGTAGTTGCCGACCGATGATGGTCTTTTGCACTTCGGTGGCACCTTCGTAGATGCGCATCGGGCGCACTTCGCGGTAGAGGCGCTCGACCACGCTGCCGCAGGTGATGCCCATGCCGCCCCACAGCTGCACCGCTGCATCGACCACCTGGAAGGCGGCTTCGGTGCCCTGCATCTTGGCCATCGCCGCCTCGGTGCTGATGCGGCGCTGGCGCACATCGCGCAGCCAGGCGGCCTTGTGCACCAACAGGCGTGCGGCTTCCAGCTGCGTGGCCATATCGGCCAGCTTGTGCTGCACGGTCTGCATCTCGGCCATCGCCTGGCCATAGAGCTGGCGCTGGCTGACCCGCGCCAGGGTCTCATCGAGCGCGCGCTGGCCCATGCCCAGCGCAGCGGCCCCCACCGAGCTGCGGAAGATATCGAGCACGCCCATCGCCACCTTGAAGCCCTCGCCGGGCTGGCCCAGCAGGCGGTCCGCCGGCACCTTGCACGCGTCAAAATGGATCTCGGCGAGTGGGTGGGGCGCAATGATGTCGATGCTGCGGTGAATGCGCAGGCCCGGGGTGTCGGCATCGACCAGCAGGGCCGACAGGCCGCTCGCGCCCCTGGCCTCTTCGGTGCGGGCGATGACGACGTAGAAGTCCGCAATGCCACCGTTGGAGATATAGGACTTGGCGCCATCGAGCAGGTAGTGGTCGCCCTGCAGCACCGCCCGCGTTTTGGTGGCGGCCACGTCCGAGCCGCCATCGGGCTCGGTCAGCGCAAAGGCTGCCACTTTGCGGCCCTGGCTGCAGGCGTGCACATAGGGCGCCACCAGCTGCGCATCACCCTTTTGCCAGAGCGCGGCACTGCCAATGCCCTGCATGCTGAAGACAAAATCGGCCAGCGGCGCGTAGTAGCCCAGGCATTCGCGCACCAGGCAGATGGCACGCAGGTCCACTGCGGGCGCCATGCCCTCGGCCATCGCCGGCGCTGCGTATTCAAGCAGGCCATGCTGGGCCAGGCTGTGCAGCCAGTGGGCGCATTCGGCCTGCAAATCCTGCGGGGTTTCATCGGCCAGGCGCGCGCGGTTGTGGCCGATCCAGCCGTTGAGCCGGGCGATGACCTCGGCATGCCGCGCGTCAAAAAATGGCGTCTCGGCCAGGGTCCAGCTGTGCTTCATACGCTGGCCTCCTGGGCGAGCAGGCTGTGGGCCAGGTCGCGCAGCTCGTTGCGTTTGACCTTCTTGCCATTGGGGCCCATGGTGTAGGGAAAGGTCTCGACCCGGAAGATGCGGATGGGCACCTTGTAGCGCGCAATCTGCTGCTGCAGCCGGGCCTTGATGGCGGCCTCGTCCCAGCGCCGCTCAGCGCTATCGCTGGGCTCCAGCACAAAGGCCACCGGCCGCGAGCTGCCCGAGGCATTGACCGCTACCACCTGGCAGGCGCTGGCGCCGCACAGCGCCATCACCGACTCTTCGATCTCAGCCGGGTTGACCAAGAAGCCGCCGATGCGCAGCACATCGCCCAGGCGCGAGATATGCGTGAAGCCGCCATCGCCATTGAGGTAGCCCAGATCGCCCGAGCGCGGGTAGCCGTCGTCGGTAAAGGCCTGCTGCGTCGCCTGCGCGTCGTGCAGGTACTGCTGCATCAGGGTGGGGCTGTAGAACTCCAGCTCGCCGGGCTCTTGCGCCTCGGCGAGGGCGCCAGTCTCCAGGTTGCGCACGCGCACCCGCGCCTGCGGGCAGACCGGAAAGCCGCCGGACTGGGCGCGCCGGGGCAAGGGGGCGGCCGGGTCCTGGTGGGCAAACAGCGCAAAGGTCTCGCTCATGCCAAAGCAGCCGACCATGGGGATGCCGTACTGCAAGGCACGGGCGGGCAGCGCATCGAGCCCGGGCACAAAGTTGGCATGGCCAAAAAAGCGCAGCGCCTGCGGCTGCCAGCCGGCGGGCAGGTCGGCGATGAGCTTGTCGACCATGTCGTTGGTGCCAAACATATGGCTGATGGGCTCGTGCTGCAGGCAGGCTGCGGCGCGCGCGGTATCAAACACCTCGTGCAGCACGAGGCATGCGCCAGCGGCCAGGGTGGCCATCGCCGCTGTGTAGCCAAAGGCCCCGCACAGCGGCAAGGCCAGCAGGCTGCGGCAGCCGCTGTCGATGCCAAAGCCGGGTGCCACATCCTGCGCATGCTGGGCCACGCTGGCCTGGCGGTGCACGATGAGCTTGGGCTGGCTGGTGGTGCCCGACGAGGACAGGATGATGCAGGTCTGATCGCCCTGGCAGGCGCTGGGGTGCTGGGGTGTTGCGGGTGCTGCCATCAGCGTTTGCCAGGGCTGGATGGGCAGCGCCGTGCCAGCGACTTGCATTTGGCCCGGGTTGCTGTGGGCCGGGCCCAGGCTGGCATCGATCAGGCACTGCAGGCTGCCGCCTTGCTGGGCCAGGATCTGCTCCAGGCTATTGCCGGGCAGCAGGCTGGCAGCACTCGCGGCAGCGCCATTCATCACGGCCAGCGCATTGGCGGTGGCGCGGTCAAAGGCCAGCGCCTTGCAGCCGGAGCGGTCGATAAAGCTGCTGATCTCCTTGACGCCGAGCTTCAGGTTGAGGCTCAGGGTCGTGATGCCCAGCTCGGCGCAGGCCAGGTGCAGCAGCAGCCAGTGGGGGGTGTTGGGCAGCCACAGGCCCAGCACATCGCCGGCCACCAGGCCTTGCTGGCGCAGGCCGTGGGCGCATTGCTGCACCTGGCTGCGCAGCTGGGCATAGCTGTGGGTGCTGCCGCCAAACTGCAGCGCGGGCGCGTCGTCGGCGCCCAGTGCCAGCAGGCTGCGCACATCATTGGCCCGCGCGCTGCTGGGCGCGCTGGCCATGGGTTGGGATGTCATAGGCGGCCTTTAGACGGTGGCGACCGGGGTCACGGGTGAGCCTACGGCACCGGGCAGGCGCAGCGCCGGCGCGGTCAGCATGAAGCGGTAGCGGCCATGGGCCTCCAGCCACTGCGCCAGCGGGTGCAGGTACCAGAGTTCGCCAAACGGCATGCCGAGCTTGAACAGGCAGAGCTCATGCAGCGGAAGAAAGGCGCAGCTGCCGTCGACCGGCCGGCCGGGTACCGATTCGATGCCGTAGTTGTCGGCCACCAAGGTGGTGATGTGGCTGTCGATGATCCATTGCTGCAGCTCGGGATCGCGCCCATCGAGCACCGCGCCGACGGTCTCGGGCATGTCCGACTTGGGCGGGCCATCGCAGGCAAGCAGCAACTCGCTAAAGCCGGTGTAGAGCGCCACGATGTCGCCACGGGTGACCTCGATGCCATCGGCCTTGAGCACCTCCTTGAGCATCTTGCCCGAGACGAGGGTGTGGCCGTCGCCAAAGTGGCGGCGCAGGTTGACCAGCACGCCCCGGCCCTGGATGGCCTGCTCGGCCAGGCGCTCCACGCCCAGCGCCTTGGCGCGGGACTGGCCGCCCATGTCCGGCAGGTCATCGGGCGCCAGAATGTCGATACCGGCCTGGAAGCCGTTGTAGTAGACCAGCTCGTCGACGCCATCGCCATTGATGTCGAAATGGCTGCCCACGTGTGAGAGCGCATCCCACTGCGTCGAGTACTGCAGGTAGATCTCGGCGTAGTCGTCGCTGACCACGTCGGTGTAGAGCGGGTTCTCACGCGAGAGCGCAAAGTTCAGCCCCGGGCCCAGCGGCCGGCGCGAGGGCTTGATGACCGGCGGGTGGCGGCGCGGGTTGAGCGCGTTGCCGCCGGGCTTGTCCAGCGGCAGGCTCAGGCAAAAGCGCTCGCCCGTCTGTATCTCCTGCGCCGCTTCCTTGACCTTGTCCGCCGTCAGGTAGTTCAGGCGGCCGAGCTGGTCGTCAGGGCCAAAGTCGCCCCAGTTCGATTGCGCGGGGCGCTGGGTCCAGCGCGGTGAGCCGGCGCTGCCGACAACAGGGGCAAGGTGCGGGGCATGTACAGGGCGGTAGGCGTTCATAGGGTTTTCCAGATAACGGGGGAGACAGCGCGCAGCGGCGATCTGCCGTAGCTTGTGCGCACCTCAAGAGGTACCGAGCAACTATGAGACGGGATGTGCCGGGATGGCAAAAGCTGGCAACACGGATGTTCACGATATGAACTCAGGTTTTCCCGGGGCGCAGAGCCCTGCGCGCCTCGTCAAGGTGCTGCGGCTGCTCACGCGCCACCATGTACAAGGCCTGTCGATTGCGGAATTGACCGCGCAGTCCGGGCTGGACCGCTCGACCGCAAGGCGCTTGCTGATGGTGCTGGCCCAATCTGGCTATGCGGCCAAGGATGCGGTCACAGGCCGCTACCGCTTGGGCGTTGAAGCCATGCTGACGAGGCTGGCGGCGATGGCCAAGCCCCCCATCTTTGAGGTCTGCCACCCAGTGATGGTGAACGTGGCCCGGCGCAGCGGCGACACGGTGTTTCTGATCATCCGCGTGGGCGACTTTGCCCACTGCCTGCATGTGCAGCCGGGCAGCACCGTGCTGCATGCCCACAGCCTGATGACCGGCCAGATCCGCCTGCTGGGCCAGGGCACCGCCAGCCTGGCCTTGGCCGCCAGCCTGCGCGATGCCGAGCTGGAGCAGATCTACCAGCGCCGCCGGCTGGACTACGAGGCCGCCGGCATCAGCCAGGAGCGGCTGATGGACATGGTGCGCCAGACGCGCAAACGCGGCCATGCGCTCAGCGTCAACCTGCTCACCTCGGGCGCCACCGGCGTGGGCCTGGCCATCGAGTTCCAGACCGCCCATAGCGCGCACATGGCCGCCATCAGCGTGGCCAACCACGATGCGCAGATGGATGCGCAGCACCAGGCGCAGGCGCTGCAGGTGCTGCGCGAGGAGCTGGCTCAGGCCGGCATTGCGCAGGTGGCCTGCGGCGGGCGCAGTACGGGCAGCGCCTAGCGCGCCGTTCTGGATCTGGATCTGCGCCGGGCTGCGGGCTGGGGCGCGGATGGCGCCAAGCGGCGCAGCTCCTCATCGCTGAGTATGAATGCGGGGTTGTCCACCAGGCGCTCGACCGCCAGATCGATAAAGGCGCGTGCCCGGGCGGGCTGCGAGCTTCGGCTGCCAAAGTACACAAAGTAATGGATGTACTCGGGCGTGTGCTCGACCAGCAGCGGCACGAGGCGCCCGTCGCGCAGGTAGGGCGCAGCGGTCACGCCTGCCAGTTGTCCCAGCACCTTGCCGTGCAGCACCGCCTCCAGCTCGAAGCCTTCGTCATTGCTGCAGAGGGCGGGCACGACGGGGATGTCCACGATCTGCCCGTCGATCAGCACATGCCAGGGCAGCACCTTGCCCGTTGCGGGGTGGCGGTAGGCACTGCAGCGGTGCGCTTCGAGCGCGCTGAGCGACTGCGGCGCGCCGTGCTGCTGCAGGTAGGCGGGCGCGGCGCAGATCACCATCTGCAGCGCCAGCAATTTGCGCGCAATCACCCCCTCGTGCGCCGATGCGCCGAGCCGAAAGCCCACATCCACGCGGTCTTCGACCCAGTTGCCGACCCGGTCTTCGAGCAGCACATCGGGCTGGATGCCGGGGTGCAGGTCACAGAACTCCTCGACCAGGCGCCACAGGATGGGCCCGAAGGTGCTGCGCGGCCCTGCGATGCGCAAGGGGCCTTGGAAGTCGTCCTTGCGCTGGCGGGCATTGTCCAGCGCGCGCTGCATGCCTTGCACCGATGGCTGCACCTCTTCGAGCAAGCGCTGGCCGGCGTCGGTCAGCGACATGACCCGGGTGGTGCGGTGGAACAGGCGCGCATCCAGATGCGCTTCGAGCTGCGCCAGCGCCTTGCTGGCCGCCTGGGGGCTGATGCCCAGGTCCAGCGCGGCCTTGCGCAGGCTGCCCAGCTCGGCCGCCTTGATGAAGGTGGTGACAGATCGCAGTTCGTTGAGGGCCATGCTGTGCTTTCTTGCAGTCCTATTGTCATCAATTTGGTGCTAATAAATCAACCTATTCACCACTATTCAGTATCAACACCCTTGCTTACAGTGGCCCCCCATGGGCGCTGGAATTCGCAGCGCTGCCCTCATCACCGGAGTTATGCACCATGAAATCCTTGCTTTGCATCGCATTGGCTGGCGCCGCCACCAGCGCCGCAGCGCAGCCACAGGGCGGCGAGCCGCGCGCGGCCGTGGTGGAGGTTCGTGCTGCGGCGACCCAGCCGGCATCTACTGGGGCGGCAGACCGCTTTAGCGGTGCCGTGCGCATCACCACGCCGTTCAGCGCGCCAACGCCTGGCCGCGCCGGTGGTGGCACCGTCGCCTTTGAGGCCGCTGCGCGCACGGCCTGGCACACCCATCCGCTGGGCCAGACGTTGATCGTGACGCAGGGCGCCGGTCTGGTGCAGCAACAGGGGCAGCCAGCGCTGGCGATGCGCGTGGGCGATGTCGTCAGCATTCCGGCCCATGTGCGCCATTGGCATGGTGCGGGGCCGGGCGAGGCCATGGTGCATGTCGCCATTGCAGAAAAGCAGGACGGCCAATCGGTCACCTGGCAGGAGCTGGTCAGCGACGACGACTACCAGGCAGCCTGGCAAGGCGCGGGCCTGCAGCAGGCCGCTGCGACGCAGCCGCCAGCACGCCACTACCCCAGCGCAGACAGCCTCAGTGCCCGGCAACGGGCGATCCCCTTGATCGCCGCGTTGACCGCCAGCAGCGATATGGCGCAGCTCGATGCCGCGCTGCGCCAGGGCCTGGATGCGGGGCTGAGCATCAGTGAGAGCCAGGAAGTGCTGGTGCAGCTGTATGCCTATGTGGGCTTCCCCAAAAGCCTGAATGCGCTCGCGCAGTTGATGCAGGTGCTGCAGGCACGCCAGCAGCAAGGCATTCAGGATGCAGCAGGCGCGGCGCCCAGCCGCGCAGTGGTGACCGGTGAGGGCCTGATTGCCGTGGGCCGCAGAAACCAGACAGAAATCTCCGGTGGCCCGGTGCAAGGGCCGGTGATGGCGTTTGCACCGGTCATCAACCAGTTTTTGCAGGCGCATTTGTTTGGCGACATCTTTGAGCGCGACAACCTCGATTGGCAAAGCCGCGAGCTGGCCACCGTGGGCGCCTTGGCTGCCACCCCGGGTGCCGAAGCCCAGCTGCGCTCGCACATGCGCGCCAGCCTGCGCGTGGGGCTGTGTGCCTCGCAGCTGCGTGAGCTTATCCAGGTACTGGCGGCCAGTGGCATGGCCGCAAGTGCCGAGCGGGCGCAGACCGCTCTGGCCCAGGCACTGGCGCTCGCGACGAAAGGACAACCATGAACATCCCCCAACTTTTGTGCGCGACAGTGCTGGTCAGCGGCTGCGCCACGCAGTCCGGCCCGGCTACTGCGCCTCTGCAGATCCAGTCCCAAGGCAGCTTTGCCGTGGGCGGTGTGCTGCAGCAGACCCCTGGGCGCTATGACAACAACCAGCCCACGGCGGCAGGACAGAGTTTTCATGGCGACCATCTGTATGCGTTCTACCAGGTGCCGGTGCAGCCCAAGCCGCTGCCCATTGTCATGCTGCACGGGGCTTTCCAATCTGCACGCAGCTGGGAGAGCACACCAGACGGCCGAGAGGGCTTCCAGACCTTGTTTTTGCGGCGCGGATTCTCGGTGTACCTGGTGGACCAACCGCGCCGTGGCCGGGCCGGCAACAGCACGGTGGCCGCGATGCTGGAGCCCACACCGAATGACCAGCTGTTCTTTGACCAGTTTCGCATTGGGCAATGGCCCAGGCGATTCGACAACGTGCAGTTTGACCCGGCGCCGGAAACCTTGAACCAGTTCCTGCGCTCCATCACGCCCAATACCGGCCCCTATGACGCAGCGGTGATTGCCGATGCCATGTCGGCGCTGTTCTCCCAGGTCGGACCCGGCATCTTGTTCACGCATTCGCAAGGGGGCGGGCCCGGCTGGCTGACCGCCATCCGCAACCCGAATGTGAAGGCCATCGTGGCCTTCGAGCCGGGCAGCGGTTTCATCTTTGCGCAGCAGGATGCCCCTGAGCCCATGCCCAGCGCAGCTGGCACCCTGGCGCCCGAGATCGTGCCGCTGGACGATTTTTTGAAGCTGACCCGCATCCCCATCGTCATCTACTACGGCGACAACTTTCCGACGACACCGACGGCTGCACGGGGGCAGGACAACTGGCGGGTGCGGGTGGCGATGGCCCAGCGCTGGGTCGCTGCGGTCAACCGGCATGGCGGCAAGGCGCAGCTGGTGCACCTGCCCGAGATCGGTGTGCATGGCAACACGCACTTTCTGATGTCCGACCTCAACAACCGCGAGATCGCGGCGCTGGTGGCGCAGTTCCTCTCAGCGCAGCAGCTGGACTGATCGGCGCGCAACATCCTCTCCGCCCCTACCGAAAGGCCTTCTTTTATGACCCTCCTGACCCGACGCACGCTGATGACGCATTCCGCGCTTGGCCTGTCCCTCAGCACCTTAGGAATTTCCACGATGACGACCACCACAGCGGCCGCTGCCGAAGCCCCTAAAAATCCCTTCACCCTGGTCTATGCGGGTGCGATTGCCAAGAACGAACCGGGCAAGGTCAACATCCACCCCGTGACCTACCCGCTCAATGGGCTGGACATCGTCGCCAACGTCTACACCCCTGCCCACTACAACCCCCAGCAGCGCTACCCGGCCGTGGTGGTGGCGCACCCCAACGGCGGGGTCAAGGAGCAGGTTGCCGGCCTCTACGCCCAGCGCTTGGCCGAGCAGGGCTTTATCACGATTGCCGCAGACGCCGCCTACCAGGGCGGCAGCGGCGGCCAGCCGCGCAGCACCGACAAGCCGCAGTTCCGCGTCGAAGATATCCACGGCATGGCCGACTTCATCACGCGCTTTGCCGGTGTCGACCCGCAGCGCCTGGGGCTGTTGGGCATTTGCGGGGGGGGCGGCTATGCGCTCTCGGCGGCCAAGTCGGACAAGCGTTTCAAGTCGATCGCCACCTTGAGCATGTTCAACTCCGGGCGGGTGCGCCGCAATGGCTTTGCCGATTCGCAACTGGCCAGCGTGCAGCAGCGCCTGCAGCAGGCCAGCGATGCGCGGGCTGCGCAAGCGGCGGGCGGCAAGATTGTCTATGCTGGCGATGCCGACATGAGCGATGCGCAGATTGCCGCGCTCCCGTTCGAGATGTACCGCCAGGGCTATGAATACTACTGGCGCAGCCATGCGCACCCGAACTCGACGTTCAAGTACACCAGCAGCAGCCTGTTGGACCTGATGCGCTGGGATGCGACCGACCAGATCGCGCTGCTCGAGCAGCCCTTGCTGATGGTGGCAGGCACTGCCGCCGACAGCCTGTACATGACCGAGGACGCGTTTGCCAAAGCCACCGGCGCCAAGCACAAGGAGCTGTTCAAGATCGAGGGCGCCACCCACATCGAGACCTACTGGGTGCCCAAGTATGTCGATGCCGCCATGGGCAAGCTGGCGCCGTTCTACAGCCAGACGCTGTAATGGCAGCGGCCAACCGCTCCACGCGGCGGGCGCTCTTGGGCACCTTGGCCGGCTTGCCGGTCGTGACGGCAGCCTCTGCCAAGCCGAACCAGGGCTGCGGCAGCAGCGCGGGCCAGGTGCTGGTGGCCTATTTTTCACGCACCGGTAACACCCGTGTCATTGCCGGCCTGGTCCAGCGCAGCCTCAAAGCGCAGATCGCCGAGATAGTGCCAGCCACACCGTACTCCGAGGACTACCTGGAGACGGTGGAGCAGGCCAGGCAGGAGCGTGATGCGGGCCGCAGCCGGCCTCTGGCGCGGCCTATCGATATCGGCGGTTTTGACACGGTGTATCTGGGCTTTCCCATTTGGGGTGAAACCGTACCTCCCGTGGTGCGGGCCTTTTTGGCGGCACAGGACTGGCAAGGCAAATCCCTGGTGCCGTTCCAAACCCATGGCGGTTATGGACTGGGCAACAGCCTGGAGGTGTTGGCCGGCTACCTGGCCCAGGGCCGCCTGCAGCCAGGTTTTGCGATGGAAGCCGACCAGGAGCGGCGCACGATGACCCAGGTGGGGGAGTGGCTGCAGAAAAGCAGCTGCCGCTGAGTGCCTGCGGCGTAGGACAACCGCGCAGCTGGCCGGTGGTATTGCATTTGTGCGGAACCCCGGCGGCGCCATGGGCTCCAAGTGCCTCCTTTGTGCACTTTTTATAGCGGAGCCCTGATCCATGACGACTGAAGAAATTCGTGCCACCTTGACCCTGTGCCTGCTCGCCTCGTTTGCCGATGGCGAGAAGCACGAGCGTGAGCGCGAGCAGATCCGCCAGGTCGCCGAGGGCCTGGCGGCCGACCAGCAGATCAACCTGCCCCACCTCTACCAGGATGTGCTGCTGCGCCGCGTGCAATTGGGCGATGTGCTGGCCCAGCTGCAGACCACCGAGGCGCGCCAGCTGGCCTATGAGATGGCGCTGTGCGTCTGCGAAGCCGATGGCAGCACCAGCCCCAAGGAAGCGGCCTTTTTGGCGCAGCTGCGCGAGGCCTTTGGCACGGCAGGGCAGGCGTCCACCGCGCCCGCTGCAGCTGCAGCGCCCGCTGTAGCTGCGGTGGCTGCCTCGACGGGGATGGCTGCAGCGCCTGCGCTGGCCACGCCGCCCGCGCAGGCGCTGGCCGGCAACCTGGTCGATGCACCGTTGAATGCCGCCTTGCCCGATGCCCCGCTGACGCTGACCGAGCCGGCGCCCCATCCGGCAGCGGCGGACCCGTTGGTGCCGGCGCAGGCCGAGCGCCGGCCCTCGAGCTTGTCGGTCGAGGCCATGGACCAGAAGATCCTCAAGGCCTCGATTCTCAACGGTGCGATCGAGCTGCTGCCCGAGAACCTCTCGACATTGGCGATCATTCCGCTGCAGATGCGCCTGGTCTACCAGATCGGGCAGAACTATGGCTACGAGCTGGACAAGGGCCATATCAAGGACCTGCTGGGCGCGCTGGGTGTCGGCTTGACCTCGCAGTACCTGGAGCAGGCCGGGCGCAAGCTGCTGGGCGGCTTGCTGGGCAAGGCCGGCAAGGGCCTGCTCGGGGGCCTGGGCCGGCAGGCGGTCAGCAGCGGCATGAGCTTTGCCTCCACCTATGCGCTGGGCCATGTCGCCAACCAGTACTACGCCGGCGGGCGCCAGCTGTCGACCGAGATGCTGAAAAATGCCTACCAGCATGTGATGCAGGATGGCCGCCAGTTGCAGTCGCGCTACCAGGCGCAGATGCAGGAGACGGCCAGCGGCCTGAACACCGCCAAGATCCTGTCGATGGTGCGCGGCGGCCAGTAAACATATATCTAAATGTAACCATCTCTGTAGGCTAAAGCCTGGAGTTTATGCAGGACGATACCGTCAGTATTGTCGGAATATATTGATTGCTGTATTTGGTTTTTGTGACTGAGATAAGCCCAACTCGCCTTCATCGGCGGGTTTTTTTGTCTGAGCGCTACGCCATGAAATGTCTTACAGAAACCAGCACTTATCCCAAATTTCTCCTCTGAAGGAATGCCAATAACAACCGATGAATTTGGCTTGCATTCCGAAGTTGGGGCGGAGATTGGTACGCCTTTCTCAGGCAGTGGGACAGGCGCGCGGAGCTGGCTTTGCTTATAGACCGGAACTAGTCGCGGTTATATGTTATTTCAATAAATTAATTTTAGATTTACCAAAGGTTCGCAGTACGGTTGCCCTTGTGAATAGTTGTGTTGGCATGAGTAATCAGCGGCACCTTTCCTCGCGCGTCGGTTGGTATGGCCTGAGTTGATCTCTCCCCATCCTGGCGTCTTGGCACGGTGCACAAGGAGACGCTATGAACCCGATTGGTGCGCAGAGGACACTCCGCCGTCTGCTGTTTGGAGGGCTCGCGAGCCTGGCTCTCGTCTGCAGTTTTAACGCTTCGGCGGCATCGGCCGGATCCGGCCGGGCCTATGGCCTGCAGGTCACCGCCGATGTGGTGGGGGTGGGGCTCGGCGTCCCGATTGCCGATACCGGGCAGAAAACGGCACCACCGGATTTCAATACCCCCACCTCGGTCGTCAATGCGTCTGTCGCTGCAGGCGTCGGTAATTTGCTGACCGTGCGTACGGGCGTTCTCAACGCCGCCACGCAAAGCAAGCTGGCGCAAAACAGTGTCATGTCTTCGTCCTCCGTCAGCGGCTTGGCCCTCAAGCTCGCCGGGCTGGCGCTGGGGGCAGACACGATCAGTTCGCAAGCCAAGATGTCCTGCGTCAATGGGGTGCTGACGCCAGAGGGCAGTGCGCAAATTCTGGGTGCCTCGGGATCGCTCGCCGGCGTCAGTGTGGCGGCAAACACCCGGGTCGATCTGACGATTGGTGTGCCCACTCTTGGGACCATGGTCGGGGTCGTTCTCCACACCAATGAGCAAACTCTGAGCCCAGACGGCAAGACCCTGAACGTCAATGGGCTGCGTGTGGAGCTCGTGGCGTCTGCGCTCGGTATTCGCTTGCTCGGCGCATCGGTCATCGTAGGCAACTCCACGGCCACGATGGCCGATTGCGCGCCCACGGTCACCTTGGGTTCCTTGCCCTTGATTACCACCAGCAACCAGGCCGCTATCCCCGTCAGCGGAAGCTGCAGCGCCGGCAGCGGCAATGTGGCCATCAGCTCCACGCCCGCCGGCGTGACCCAGTCGCTGCCTTGCTCCGCCACGGGCAGCTATTCCGGTTCGGTGAACACCACAGCGCTGGCCGACGGCCCCGTGACGCTCACGGCATCACAGAGCCCCGCAGGGCCCACCAGCGCGGCGAGCCAGGCCACGACCAAGAACACGGCCCCGGTATTGCAACCGCCGGTTGTGACGGTGGTGTCTGCGCCCCATATCACCCTGGCCAACCAGGCGTCCTATGGCGTCTCGGGCACCTGCTCGGCGAATGGCGCGGGTGTTGCCATCACCATCGGCGGCGTCGGAGGAGTTACGTCTACTGCGCAGTGCAGTGGCGGCCTCTGGTCCTCTACGGGCCTGAATGTCGCCAGCCTGGCCAATGGGCCAGTCACCGTTGCGGCTTCTCAAACGGTCAGTGGTCTGACCGGCACGGGCAGCCTGCTGACCAGCAAGGACTCGACCGGGGGTGTGCCCGTGGTGGTGGTGACCTCGGCACCTGCGATCACGGCGACAAACCAGACCTCCTACACTGTCTCGGGCACTTGCTCGGTCAATGGCAGCAATGTGACTGTGTTGATCGACACCGTCACTGCCTCGGTACCTTGTACCGGCAATATCTGGGCTGCCGCAGGCCTGGATGTCAGTGGCTTGCTCGATGGCGCCCTCACGGTCACGGCCACGCAAACCGCCAATGGTCAAACAGGAACGGGCAGTCTGGGGACCACGAAGGACTCGGCCGGGGCTATCCCGGTCGTGACCATCAGCCTGGCTCCCGCCATCACGCTGGCCAACCAGGCTGCCTATAGCGTTTCGGGCAGCTGTTCGGTTAATGGCAACAACGTGGCCGTGCTGGTGGGCTCGGTCGCTGCCTCTGCGCTGTGTACGAATGGCAGCTGGTCCACGGCCGGCCTGGATGTCAGTGGCTTGCCCAATGGGGCCGTCACGGTCATGGCTTCGCAAACGGTGGGCGCGCAGACCGGATCCGCGACCCTGGTGACCAGCAAGGACGTGACGGGCGCCGTACCCGTGGTAGCGGTGACCTCGGCCCCCGCGATCACGGCGCTGAACCAGGGCTCCTACACGGTCTCTGGTACCTGTTCGGCCAGCGGCAGCAACGTGGCCGTGCTGATCGGCTCCGTCGCTGCTGCAGCGCCTTGTAATGGCGGCCTCTGGTCCACCGCAGCGGTGGATGTCAGTGGCCTGCTCGATGGCACGGTCACGGTGACGGCGTCGCAGACGGTGGGCGGCCAGACGGGATCGGGCAGCCTGCAGACCAGCAAGAACACGGTGGTGGATGCCCCCGTGGTGACCATTAGCTCGGCACCTGCCATCACGGCGCTCAATGAGGGCGCCTATACGGTCTCGGGCACCTGCTCGGCCAATGGCACGAACGTCGCTGTGCTGGTCGGCTCCGTGGCGGCCGCGGCGCCCTGTACGGGCAACATCTGGTCCAGCTCGGGCCTCGATGTCAGCGGCTTGGCAGATGGGCCGGTGCTGGTCTCGGCCTCGCAAACGGTAGGCACGCAAACCGGGTCGGGCACGCTGGTGACAGCCAAGGACACCGCGGGTGTCGCACCCGTGGTGACCATCAGCGCTGCACCCGCCATCACGGCGCTGAACGAGGCAGCCTATACCGTCTCGGGCACTTGCTCGGTCAACGGTACCAACGTCAGCGTCCTGGTCGGCTCCGTCTCTGCATCAGCGGCCTGCGATGCCGGCCTCTGGACCACCTCGGCGCTGAATGTCGCGGCCTTGCCGGATGGCGCGGTCACGGTGACCGCTTCGCAAACCGCCAATGGCCAAACCGGATCGGGCACGCTGGTGATCGCCAAGGACACGGCCGGGGTCGCTCCTTCCGTGGCCGTCACCTCGGCACCCGCCATCAGCGCTGGCAACCAGGCGTCCTATGTCGTTTCGGGCACCTGCTCGGCCAACGGCAGCAACGTGGCCGTTTTGGTCGGCTCCATCGCTGAATCGGCCATGTGCGACGGCGGTGTCTGGGCCACTGCGGGCCTGGATGTCAGTGGCTTGCCCGATGGCGCGGTCACGGTCACGGCCACGCAAACCGTCGGGGGGCAAACCGGATCGGGCAGCCTGGTGACGAGCAAGAGTTCGGCGGGGGTTGCTCCGGTGGTGAGCATCACCTCGGCGCCTGCGATCACGGCAGCGAACGAGTCGTCCTATACCGTCTCGGGCACCTGCTCGGCCAATGGCACGGGGGTGGATGTTCAGGTCGGCACCGTCACTGCCTCGGCGCCCTGCAGTGGCGGCATCTGGTCCACCACGGGCCTCAATGTCAGTGGCCTGGCCAATGGTGCTGTTTCGGTCGTTGCCGCGCAGACGGTGGGCGGCCTGACCGGCTCGGGGAGCTTGGTGATCACCAAGGACTCGCAGGGACTTGCCCCGGCGGTCACCATCACCTCGGCGCCTGCGATCACGGCGGCCAACCAGTCGGCCTATACCGTCTCGGGCACCTGCTCGGAAAACGGCGTGGTGTTGATGGTGCATGTCGGTGACGTTGCAGCGGTGCCGCAGCCTGTGTGCAGCGGTGGCATCTGGTCGACCGCAGCGATGGATGTCAGCGGCTTGCCCGATGAAATAGTGCTGGTGACGGCCTCGCAGACGCTGAACGGCCAAACCGGATCGGGCAGCGTGGTGACGGCCAAGGACACGGCCGGCATTGCGCCGGTGGTGGCCATCAGCTCGGCACCGGCCATCACGGCAGCCAATGCATTGGCCTATACCGTCTCGGGCACCTGCACGGTGGACGGCAGCAATGTGGCGGTACTGGTCGGCTCGGTGGCGGCTTCGGCCCCCTGCAGTGGCGGCATCTGGACCAGCGCAGCGTTGGATGTCAGTGGCTTGCCCGATGGGTCGGTCACGGTGACGGCCTCGCAAACGGCCGGCGGCCTGACGGGATCGGGCAGTTTGGTGACCGCCAAGGACACGGCAGGCGTTGCCCCCTCGGTGGCCATCACCTCGGCAGCGGCGATCACGGCGGCCAACCAGTCGGCCTATGTCGTATCGGGCACCTGCTCGGTCAACGGCATGGATGTCTCCGTTCTGGTGGGTCAGGTCGCGGCAACGGCGCCCTGCAACAACGGCGCCTGGACCAGCGCCGCGATGGATGTCAGTGGCTTGCCCGCTGGGGCGGTGACGGTCATGGCCTCGCAATCAGTCGGTGGCCAAACGGGCTCGGCCAGCCTGGTCGTCACCAAGGAGTCGGGGGGCAGCGCACCTGTGGTGAGCATCACCTCGGCGCCTGAGATCACGGCGGCCAACCAGTCGGCCTATACGGTCTCGGGCACCTGCTCGGTCAACGGGGCGGGCGTCGCAGTCCAGATTGGCACCATCTCCGCGTCTGCAGCCTGCAACAGCGGCAGTTGGACCACTGCAGCGCAGGATGTCAGTGCCTTGCCGGACGGCTTGGTGACCCTGACCGCCTCGCAAACCGTGGGCGGCGGAACGGGGGCGGCCAGCCTGGTCATCGGCAAAAACGCGGCCGGCGCGGCGCCGGTGGTGACCATTGGCTCGGCACCCCCCATCACGCTGGCCAACCAGGCGTCCTATAGCGTCTTTGGCAGTTGCTCGGCCAACGGTACGAATGTGGCGGTCCAGGTCGGCAATGTCTCTGCCACTCCCCTGTGTGACGGCGGAAGCTGGTCTGCGTCGGGCCTGGATGTCAGCGCCTTGCTCGATGGCGTGGTCGTCGTGACGGCTGAGCAAATCGTAGGCGGCCTGTCTGGCTCCGACAGCGTGGAGACCACCAAGACCACGGCAGTGGTGGTTCCTGTGGTGGTCATCACCTCAGCCCCTGCAATTACCGCTTCGAATGAGGCCGCCTATACCGTCTCGGGCACTTGCTCGGCCAACGGCCAAGCTGTGAGCGTGCTTGTCGGCACGCTACCTGCAACGGCACCGTGCAGCGATGGCATCTGGGCCACCGCTCCCATTGATGTCAGCGGCCTGGACGATGGACAGATCACGGTGCAGGCCTCGCAAGATGCTGGTGGTCAAACGGGAGGGGTCAGCCTGGTGATCAGCAAGGACACGGCTGGCGCAGCACCTGCCGTGAGCGTGACCTCGGCACCCGCGATCACGGCAGCCAACCAATCGGCTTACACCGTCTCGGGCACCTGCTCGGCCCATGGTGAAGCGGTAGCGGTTGAAATCGGTACGGTGCCTGCATCGGCGCAGTGCAATGCGGGCATCTGGTCGAGCGCGGCCGTGGATGTCAGTTCCTTGCCCAATGGCCCGGTCACGGTGAAGGCCTCGCAGACGCTGAACGGCCAAACCGGCTCGGGCAGCCTGGTGACCAATAAGGACGCGGCTGGGGTGACACCCGTGGTGAGCGTGACCTCGGCACCGGCGATCACGGCGGCGAACCAAACAGCCTATACCGTCTCGGGCACCTGCTCGGTGGACGGCAGCAACGTGGCAGTCCTGGTGGGCTCGGTGTCGACATCGGCACTGTGCAACGCGGGCATCTGGTCCTCGGCGGCCGTGGATGTCACGGCCTTGCCCGATGGAGCGGTCACAGTGATGGCCTCGCAAACTGCCAATGGACAATCGGGATCCGGCAGCTTGGTGACATCCAAGGACTCGGCAGGCGTCGCTCCTGTCGTGGCCATCACGTCCGCCCCTGCGATCACGGCATTGAATGTGTCGGCGTACTCCGTCTCGGGCAGCTGCTCGGCCTATGCGGAAGCGGTGACCGTCCAGGTTGGCTCGCTGTCCACTTCGGCGCAGTGCAACCTCGGCATCTGGGCCACGCCAGCCATCGATGTCAGTGCCCTGGCCGATGGCTCGGTCACCGTGACGGCCTCGCAGCTGGTTGGCGGCCTGACAGGGTCCGGCAGCCTGGTGATTGGCAAGGACACCGCAGGCACGGCCCCCGTGGTGAGCGTGACCGTGGCTCCCACGATCACGGCGGCGAACCAGGCCTCGTATGCCGTCTCCGGTACTTGCTCGGCCAATGGCAGCCCCGTGGCGGTTCAGGTGGGCTCGGTCGCTGCGACGGCCTCCTGCGCGGGCGGCAACTGGGCCGCTACCGGCCTGAATGTCACTGCGCTGGCTGATGGATCCGTCACCGTGACAGCGGCGCAGACCGTCGGCAACGTGATCGGATCGGGCAGCCTGCTGACCCTCAAGGACACCGCAGGCGTCGCCCCCGTGGTGACTGTGACCTCGGCACCCGACATCACCGCAGCCAACCAGGCTTCGTATGTGGTCTCGGGCAGCTGCTCGGCCAACGGTAGCAACGTGGCGGTTCAAGTCGGTGCGGTGGCTGCATCGGCGCCATGTGCTGGCAACAACTGGGCCATCCCCGGCGTGGATGTCAGTAGCTTGCCCGACGGCGTGGTGACCGTGACCGCTGCGCAGACGGTTGGCGCCCTGCAGGGATCGGGCAGCCTGGTGACCAACAAGACCACCGGCGCAGTCCAACCCGTGGTGACCATTACGTTCGCATCCGACATCACGGCAAGCAACCAAGCGGCCTATACCGTCGCGGGCACCTGCTCGGTCAACGGCACCAACGTGGATGTCGAGGTCGGCTCGGTGTCCGCATCGGTGCCCTGCACCAGCAACAGCTGGACGACCGCCGCGTTGAATGTCAGCACTTTGCCCGATGGAACGGTGACCGTGACGGCGACGCAAACGGTTGGCGGACAGTCCGGGTCGGACAGTGTGGACATCAACAAGGCCACGGGTGGAGCCATACCGGTGGTGACCATTACGTCGGCACCTGCCATCACGGCAGCCAATGCGTCGGCGTACTCCGTCTCGGGTACCTGCTCGGTGGGCGGCAGCAATGTGGATGTGGAGGTCGGCTCGGTGGCTGCCACTGCGCTGTGCAATGGCGGAATCTGGGCGACCGAGGGCATGGACGTCAGCGGTCTGGCGGATGGATCGGTTGAGGTGACGGCTACGCAAACGGCGGGCGGCCAGACGGTCACCTTCACCACCAGCAAAGATGTGGCAGGCGTCGCACCTGCGGTGGCGATCACCTCGGCTCCTGCGATCACGGCAGCCAACCAGTCGGCCTATACCGTCTCGGGCACCTGCTCGGCCAATGGCGCCAATGTGGATGTGCTGATCGGCGGCCTCGCTGCATCGGCGGTTTGCAACAGCGGCATCTGGGCCAGCTCGGCGATCGATGTCAGTGGCTTGGCCAATGGGCCGGTCTCCGTGTCGGCGTCGCTGACGGTGGGTGGCCAGACGGGCAGCGGCGGTTTCACGACCAGCAAGGACGCTGCGGGCGTGGTACCTGTGGTGTCCATTAGCTCGGCACCTGCGATCACCGCATTGAACCAGGGGGCTTACACCGTCTCGGGCACCTGCTCGGCCGATGGCGCCACTGTGACCGTGCTGATCGGCTCCATTGCTGCATCGGCACCGTGCAATGCAGGCATCTGGGCTAGCGCGGGTGTGGATGTCAGTGGCCTGGCCGATGGTGCAGTCACCGTCATGGCGTCGCAGACTGCGGGGGGGCAAACGGGATCGGGTAGCCTGGTGACCACCAAGGATTCGGCAGGAGCTGCCCCTGTGGTCGCGATCACGTCGGCTCCATCGATCACTGCAGCCAACCAGACGGGCTATACCGTCTCGGGCACCTGCTCGGCAGAGGGTGCCAACGTCAGCGTGCTGGTCGGCGCCATCGCTGCATCGGCAGTGTGCAATGGTGGCATCTGGGCGAGCGCGCCCATCGATGTCAGTGGCTTGCCTGATGGACCGGTTTCCGTGACGGTGTCGCAGACTGCGGGTGGTAAGACGGGCACCGGCGGCTTTGTCACCAGCAAGGACGCGGCCGGCGCCGCACCTGCGGTGGCCATCACGTCGGCCTCGGCGATCACGGCAGCCAACCAGACGGGCTATACCGTCTCGGGCACTTGCACGGCCGACGGCAGCAATGTGGCGGTCCTGATTGGCTCGCTGTCTGTTTCGGCTACTTGCAACGGCGGCATCTGGGCGGCTCCGGCTGTGGATGTCAGTGGCTTGCCTGATGGACCGATCACAGTGACCGCTTCGCAGACGGCGGGCGGTCAGACGGGCAGCGGCGGCTTTGTGACCAGCAAGGATTCGGCTGGCACCAAACCATCGGTGGCCATTACGTCGGCCCCGGCGATCACGGCAGCCAACCAGACGGCCTATACCGTCTCGGGCAGCTGCTCGGTCAATGGCAGCAATGTGGTGGTGCTGATCGGCTCGCTGTCGGTTACCGCATCCTGCAATGACGGCACCTGGACCACCGGACCTGTGGACGTCAGTGGCTTGCCCAATGGACCCATCACGGTGACGGTGTCGCAAACGGCAGGTGGCCAGACCGGAACCGGTGGTTTTGTGACCAGCAAGGACTCGGCAGGCAGCGTCCCCGTGGTGACCGTGACCTCGGCACCGGCGATCACCTTGGCCAACCAGTCGGCTTATGCCGTCTCGGGCAGTTGCTCGGCGGCTGGCACCAACGTGGCCATTCTGGTCGGATCCGTCCCTGCATCGGCACCGTGCAACGCTGGCGCCTGGTCCGCATCGGGCCTGGATGTCAGCAGCTTGCCCGATGGTGCGGTCACGGTGACGGCTGCACAGACGGTGGGCAGCCTGACCGGCTCGGGCAGCCTGGTCACCAGCAAGCAGGGCACGACCGCCTCCGTGACGGTCACTGCGGCGCCGCGTATCAGCAGCGCCAACCAGGCCAGCTATGGTGGCGTCTCCGGCAACTGCAGCGCAGCAGCTGGCGCGGTGACGGTGGCCATCGGCAGCATCAGCAACACGGTGGCCTGCACGGGTGGCAACTGGACCTTGGGCGCTGTCGATGTGCGCAGCCTGCCCGAGGGCACGGTGGTGGTGACGGCATCGCAGGCAGTCGCTGGCACGGTCATCTCCGGCACGCGCAATACCGTCAAGGACACGACGGCGCCTGCGGTCTCGATCACCACGGCAGCGAACATCGACAATGCAAACCAGGACGCCTACAGCCCTGCAGGTACCTGCAGCACCGGTGACGGTATCGTGACGGTGAGCGTAGGATCCATCCCGGCGACGGCGGCCTGTGCCAGCGGTAGCTGGACAGCGCCTGGCATGCGGGTAGGGGCCCTGCTCAATGGCCAGGTGACGGTGACGGCGTCGCAGACCGATGAGGCCGGCAATACCGGCAGCAGCACGCGCCAAGTCACCAAGAGCTCCGACTCGGGTGGCGAGCCGCCCGAGCCGCCTGCCGGCCGGATTGCGGCGCAGAGCGGCACCTGGATCGTCAGCGACGAGCTCAATGGGGAGCCAGGTCGCGGCATGGGCATCGATATCCAGGATGGCGTGCTGTTCATGCAACTCTTCGGCTACCGCGAATCGGGTGAACCCACCTTCTTCACGGCACTGGGTAGCTTGCGGGACAACACCGTGACCGCGCCGCTGTACTACTACGAAGGCGGCCGATTCTTTGGCAGCGAGCAGCGCGATGGCCATGAGGCAGGCAGCCCCGGCAATGTGGTGATCACCTTTACCAGCCGCACCACCGGCACGATCCAGTTCCCGGGCGAGCCAGCCAAAGCCATGCAGCGCTTTGACTACGAAGGCACACCAGCGGGTGTCTTCTCTGACCCGGCCTTTGTCGACCGCTGGGCCATGGTCGAGCTCAACAGCAGCAACCAGCCGGTGCGCAGCTGGTGGGCCGATATCGGCACGAGCGAGCAGGTGGCCATGAGCGAGGACTGGGCGGCGACCGCGATGGACTGGCCTTATCCGCCTGGCGTGGCGACGACGGTGCACGGCTTTGGCGGTACCTTGTCGGGCCAGGTGGTGGCGCAATGCAGCTACGGAGGTACCGGTGTGGTGTTCAACTGTTCCGGCCAGCGTGATGGGGGTGCAAATGCTGGCCTCTCGGTAGCACTGCGCCTGCAGCGTGATGTCGACCAGCTGAGCGGCACCCTGCAAGAGGGCGGTGGTGAGGCTCGGCGCCTGGTGGGCTTCCGCGTGGGGCGTGCAGCCTACAGCTGGCAGGACAACCAGAGTGTGCGCACCAGCTACTACGCACCAGGTTATGCCCCTGAGTCGGGTACCTGGGTGGTCAGCAGCGAGCTGCGTGGCCTGCCTGGACGCGGTCTGTCGATCGAGCTGCAAAAGCCCATCAACAACGAGGACCATATGTTGTTCATGTCGGTCTACGACTATGAAAGCGACGGCAAAGCCACGTTCCACAGTGTGTTGGGCGCGCATGACGCATCCACCACGCCAGAGCCCCATACGCCCGATCTGTCCACGGTCCAGTACCAGGGTGGGCGCTACTTTGGTGGACCGGCTGCGATTGCCCGCTTCAAGGCCGATGCCGGTCCGACCAGTGCGATCCACTTCAGCGCGCCATCGGTGGGGACGCTGGCCTTTCCGGGTGAAGATCCGGTGCAGATCGAGCGCTTCTACTACGGTGTGAACAAGGGCTCGGCCCAGTCGCTGCGCGGATCCTGGGTGCTGCTGTCGCAAACGGATGCGATGCCCAGCCGCAGCTTCCGCTTCCAGACGCGCGACGCCAACTCGGTGATCGATACCGAATCGGGCTATGTCTGTGTTGCCCAAGTGCTGCGCCAGTTCAACTTCCACTGCACCGGCCCCTCGGGCTCCCCGGCCTTCCGCTTTGTGGCCGGCTTCTACGGCGCCAGTACCGGCATTGTGGGAGACGCCGAGGATGCACCGGCCATCACCGTGGTGCGGGTGACCGATCCAAACGGCGAGAGGGTGCAGGCAGGCGACTGAGGAGGGGGCACGGCTGGGCCGGCCGGGCCTGAACCGGCCGGGCCTAACCCGGCCGGACCTCACCCGGCGGGACCTCACCCGGCGGGACCTCACCCGGCCGGACCTAACCCGGCCGGACCCTGCAGCGGCCTCTGACCCCGCATCACCGGACGCGGGGATGCTGCCTGATCGGCATGAAATCTATGCCGGCAGCTAAGGCCCACTGTAAGCCGAGGCCTTGATTTGGAGGTGGACGGCGCTGTCAGTGCTGTCAGACAGCGCCGAATCGCGCACAGCCTGTGGCCTGCCTGGGTGAGTGCCAGCGACCCTACCCGCCCTCCGTGGCGGGTTTTTTTGTGTGAACGGCCGCCGCTGGATCGCCTTACAGAAAACTGCACTTAACCGCGATTTCTCCTCTGAAAACCGGCGGCCAAGGACGGGGAAATACGGCCAGAAATCGCGGGTTTGGCCAGGAGCTGTGCCGCCGCCGATAGGGCAGCCGCCGACCGGCGTTGCTGTAACAGACCATAGGCCAGAACTAGCTGTGCTTATAAGTTAGTCCAATAAATTAATTTACCGTTTACCAAAGATTCGCAGTACCTTCGCCCTTGTGAGTAGTTGTGTCTGTATGAGTAATCAGCGGCACCGGTCCTCGGCCGTCGTTTGGTAGGGTCTGCGTCGACCACACCACATCTGGCGTTCTGGCATGGTGCAGAAGGAGACGCTATGAACCCGCTTGGTGCACAGAGATCCCTACGCCGTCTGCTGTACGGAGGGCTCGCGAGCATGGCCCTGGTCTGCAGCTCCGCCGCCCTTGCGGCATCCTCAGGCGCCGGGCGGGCCTATGGCCTGCAGGTCACGGCCGATGTGCTCGGGGCCGGGCTGGGAATCCCATTTGCGGATACCGGATCAAAGACCGCACCACCGGATTTCAACACGCCCATGTCGGTTGCCAGTGTCGGGGTGACGGCCGGGGTCAATCTTCTGAGCGTGGGGACGGGCGTCATCAACGCCTCCACCCAAAGCAATCTGGCGCAAAACAGTGTGGTGTCGGACACCTCCGTGGACGGCTTGAACCTGTCGCTGGCGATGCTGTCCCTGGGTGCCAATACCATCAGCTCGCAAGCGCGCATGGCCTGTGTCAACGGTGTGCCTGTGGGCTCGGGTGATGCCCAGATTCTGGGCGGAACGGGTGCGCTCAGCGGCGTCAGTGCTGCGGTCAACGGCCTGGTCAACCTGACCGTTGGTGTGCCGGGCTTGGGCACCGAAGTCGGCGTCAAGCTCTACACCAATGAACAAAGCCAAAGCGGCACTACCATGAGCGTGACGGCGCTGCGCATCGAGTTGGTGGCCAAGGCACTGACCCTTCCCTTGCTCAGTGCGTCCGTCGTCGTGGGCAACTCCACCGCGTCGATGCCCGACTGCAAGCCCACCGTCACGCTCAATCCGCTGCCGGCGATCACCGCCAGCAACCAGTCGTCCCTGCCCATCAGCGGCAGCTGCAGCGCCGGCAGCGGCAATGTGGCCATCAGCTCCAACCCTGCAGGGGTGAGCCAGTCGCTGCCTTGTTCCGCAGGCGGCAGCTATGCCGGTGCAGTCAACGCGCAAGGCTTGCCCGATGGCACGGTGACGATCACCGCCACGCAGACGGCCTCCGGGCAAAGCAGCTCGGCGAGCCAGTCGACCAGCAAGAACACGGGCTCGGTGCCGCAGCTGCCGGTGGTGGCTGTCGTTGCGGCGCCCCAGATCACGGCAGCGAACCAGGCCTCCTACACGGTGTCGGGCACCTGCTCGGCCAACGGTGAAGCGGTGGCTGTCATGGTGGGCTCCGTGTCCGCATCGGCGCTGTGCGGTGGTGGTGTCTGGTCGGCCTCGGGCATCAACGTAAGCGGCCTGCCCGATGGCGCGGTGACCGTGACGGCATCGCAAACCGTGGGTGGCCAGACCGGATCGGGCAGCCTGGTGACCGGCAAGGATGCGACCGCCCCTGCGGTGGCGATTACCTCGGCGCCGGTGATCAATGCGGCCAACCAGTCGTCATACGGCGTGGCGGGCAGCTGCTCTGAAAACGGGGCGGCGGTCACGGTGCGCGTGGGGACGGTGGCCGCTGTGCCGCAGCCGGTCTGCAGCAGCGGTATCTGGTCCACCTCGGGCATGGATGTCAGCGGCCTGCCGGCCGGCGCAGTCACGGTGACGGCGATGCAGACCGATGCCGCGGGCAACACCGGCAATGCCAGCCGCACCACCAGCAAGGACAGCAGCGCAGCCGCCGTCACGGTGGTGGTGGCGCCGCGTATCAATAGCAGCAACCAGGCCAGCTATGGCGGCGTCTCTGGCGCCTGCAGCGCCGCTGGTGGCGCGGTGACGGTGGCCATTGGCAGCATCAGCAACACGGCGGCCTGCACCGGCGGCAACTGGACCTTGAGCGCTGTCGATGTGCGCAGCCTGCCCGAGGGCACGGTGGTGGTGAAGGCCTCGCAGACGGTGGCCGGCGCGGTCATCTCCGGCACGCTCAACACCGTCAAGGACACGACGGCGCCTGCGGTCTCGATCAGCACCGCGCCGACCATCGATACCTCGAACCAGAATGCCTACAGCCCAGCGGGCACCTGCACCAGCGGCGACGGCGCGGTCACGGTGAGCGTGGGATCCATCAAGGTGACGGTGGCCTGCGTCAACGGCAGCTGGACGGCGCCTGGCATGCAGGTGGGTGCCTTGCCCAAGGGGCCGGTCACGGTGACGGCGTCGCAAACCGATGAGGCTGGCAATACCGGCAGCAGCAGCCGCGAGGTGACCAAGACCTCGGACCCCAATGGCGAGCTGCCTGCCGGTCTGATCGCAGCCCAGAGTGGCACCTGGATCATCAAGGACGAACTCAATGGGGAGCCGGGTCGCGGCATGGGCATCGACATCCAGGACGGCGTGCTGTTCATGCAGGTCTACAACTACCGTGCCACGGGTGCGCCCACCTTCCACACGGCGCTGGGCAGCTTGCACGACAACACGGTGACCGCGCCGCTCTACTACTACGAAGGCGGGCGCTTCTTTGGCAGCGAGCAGCGCGACGGCCATGAGGCGGGCAGCCCTGGCAATGTGGTGATCAGCTTCACCAGCCGCAGCACCGGCACGATCCAGTTCCCAGGCGAGCCCACCAAGGTGATGCAGCGCTTTGACTACGAGGGCACGCCTGCGGGCGTCTTCTCCGACCCGGCCTTTGTCGACCGCTGGGCCATGGTCGAGCTCAACAGCAGCAACCAGCCGGTGCGCAGCTGGTGGGCCGATATCGGCACGGGCGAGCAGGTGCCCATGAGCGGCGAATGGGCGGCAGCAGCCATGGCCTGGCCCTATCCCGCCAACGCGGCGACGACCGTTCATGGTTTTGGCGGCACCTTGTCCGGCCATGTGGTGGCGCAGTGCAGCTACAGCGGCGCTGGCCTGGTGTTCAACTGCGCGGGCAACCGCACAGGCGGCGCAGGCAGTGGTGCCGTGGTGTCGCTGACGCTGCAGCGTGGCGTGGACCAGATCAGCGGCTCACTGCAAGAGGGCGGTGGTGATGCCCGGCGCCTGGTCGGTTTCCGCGTCGCTCGCGCGGCCTACACCGCCCAAAACAACCAGAATGTGCGCACCAGCTACTATGCACCGGGCTATGCTCCTGAATCGGGCACCTGGGTGGTCAGCAGCGAGCTGCGCGGCCTGCCCGGGCGAGGTCTGTCGATCGAGCTGCAAAAGCCTGTGACCAGCGAGGACCATATGCTGTTCATGTCGGTCTATGACTATGAGAGCGATGGCCAGGGCAGCTTCCACAGCCTCCTGGGCGCGCATGATGCTTCCACCACGCCAGCGCCCAATACGCCCGATCTGTCCACGGTGCAGTACCAAGGGGGGCGCTACTTTGGTGGCCCGGCTGCGATTGCCAGCTTCAAGGCCGATGCCGGTCTGACCCGGTCGATCCACTTCACGGCGCCATCGGTGGGAACGCTGGCCTTCCCCGGCGAGCAGCCGGTGCAGATCGAGCGCTTCTACTATGGCGTCAACAAGGCCTCGGCCCAGTCGCTGCGCGGATCCTGGGTGCTGCTGTCGCAAACGGATGCGATGCCCAGTCGCAACTTCCGCTTCCAGACGCGCGACGCCAACTCGGTGATCGATGCGGACTCGGGCTATGTCTGTGTTGCCCAAGTGCTGCGCCAGTTCAACTTCCACTGCACCGGCCCCTCGGGCTCCCCGGCCTTCCGCTTTGTGGCCGGCTTCTATGGCGCCAGCACCGGCATTGTGGGCGATGCCGAGGATGCGCCAGTCATCACCGTGGTGCGGGTGACCGATCCAAACGGCGAGATGGTGCAGGCGGGCGACTGAGGAGGGGAACCGCTGGTCTGGCCGGACCTCAACCGGCTGGACCTCACCCGGCCGGACCTCACCCGGCTGGACCTGACCCGGTGGTAACTCAGCGGCGGCCGCTGACCCCGCAGGGCCAGGCCCGGGCCGGACCTGTTAAAATGCCCCGGCGCCATGCACTACAGAGCAACGGTTTCGCAGAAAAAGCCTGCAAACCGTTGTTTTTTATTGCCTGCGCCACAAACGCGGGCCGGGCATCGCTCATGCATGCTGGCAGCGACGAAGACCGTTTCGCATCCCGGGCTTGTGCCCGCTGGGGTGCGGGGCGTGAGCCAGCAGGCCTCCTGCTGGCTTTTTCTTCGTCTGTGGTCGACAAACCGGGCACAATGTCCGATATTGTGGATATTGCGCCGCTCGGGTGGGTGGCGCATGGAGAGTCGCCAACCTGGCCCCGCATTGGTGGCTGTGCTGGCGCCTTGTGCAGAGCGATGCGGCGTGCCGTGTCATCAGGCGTGGGGTTGGCGAGCGCAAGCGGGCGGCCCCCATTTAGGAAGGTACAGAACATGCCCAGTTACAACCCACCCTTTGAGATCCATGTCCACGGACAAGTGCTGCTGCGTGCCGATGTCGGCTTTGACCAGCTGCAAGAGGCCTTGAAACCGCTGTGGGCCTATGCGGGCGCCAAGTCGCTGGTCGATGGATCCGAAAGTGCCTACGACGAAGAGCCGGGTATCTTGTTCGAGCCCAAGGACCATGTGCTGCAGATGTGCTGGACGGTGCGCGGCGATGATGATTTTCGCCAGTCGCTGGACGACATGTGCATGAACCTCAACGAGCTGGCCGACCAGGGCGCGGCGATCGAGGTCACCTTCTACGACGCCGAGTTCGACGACGAAGAGCAGGACCGCAGCGCCGAGTCGCGCGACGACTTCATGATGCTGTTTGTGGGCCCGACGCCGGCGGCCATCATGCAGGTGCAGCGCGACATGCTGGTGCAGGATGTGGTGAGCACGATGGAGCGCCACTTCGATGCCGGCGAGCTCGTTGGTGTGGTCGGCGAGATCGACAAGCTGTTCAGCCAGCGTTTTGATGCGCTGGTCGATTCGCTCGAGATCGGCAAGCCGCCACGCGGCACTGGTGGCCCAGGAGGCCCCGGCGGCCATGGGGGTGGCGGACGCCGCCCGCGCCACCTGCACTGAAAATAGCGCTGCGTCCACTGGGCGCGGCATATCTTTGGAATCCCAAGGCAGCCGCTGTGCTGCCTTTGCTGTTTGCTTGAACCATGTCCAGCCCTGTCTTGCTTCCCTATCTGCAGTCCTACCCCGCCAGCTTGCAGCAGCAGGCGGGCAATCTGCTGCAATCGGGCAAGCTGGGCCAGTGGCTGCTGCAGCGCCACCCGCAGCCGCACCAGATGCGCTCGGACAAGGCCTTGCATGCCTATGTGATGGGCCTTAAGGGCGAGCACATGCGCAACAGCGCGGGCCTGGCCAAGGTGGTGTATGACAGCAAGCTGCAGCTGGTCTACCAGGCGCTGGGCATCCATGTGCGCAGCGGCAAAAACCATGGCGGCAAGACGCAGTCGCGCCATGAGATCCGCATTGGCAGCCTGTTCAAGCATGCGCCCGAGGCCTTTTTGCGCATGATTGCCGTGCATGAGCTCGCGCACCTGCGCGAGTCCGACCACAACAAGGCTTTCTACCAGCTGTGTGAGTACATGGAGCCGTCCTACCACCAGCTGGAGCTGGAGGTGCGCCTCTACCTGACCTGGCTCGACCAGGGCGGCCACCGGCTGTGGCAGCTGGGGGCGGATGCGGCGGACAGCGCCGGCTGATCAGTCCGCAGCCTGGCAAAGCTGCGGCGGCAAGCCCAGCCACTGCGCAGCGGCGTATTGCAGCGCCGCCAGCTCGCCGGTCGTCGTCAGGCGGCAGGCCTCGTCAGCGCTGGGCGCCTGCGCGGGCTTGCGCAGCATGCCGGTGGCATGCAGCAGGCTGTAGGTGCGGCGGGCCACGGGCGTGGCCGTGTCGATCAGCGCCACCTGGTCACCCACCAGCGCGCGCAGGGTATCGGCGGCAAAAATATAGTGCGTGCAGCCCAGCACCAGGGTGTCGATCTGGCCGGGTTGTGCGCCAAAGTCGCCCATCGCGGCCAGGTAGGTCTGGCACAGGCCCTGGATATGCGCGGCATCGGCGGCTGCATCGCGCCCGGGCCGGGTGCTGTCTTCAATCGCGCGCGCCAGCCCATTGCAGGCCTGCACCACAAAGCGGGTTTGCGTGGCATGCGCTGCCTGCAAGGTGGCAAAGCGGCTGCTGCTGACGGTGCCCTGGGTGGCGATCACGCCCACCACATGGGTCTGGCTGTGCTGGGCGGCGGGTTTGAGCGCGGGCTCCACACCGATGATGGGCAGGCCGGGGTGCTGCTCGCGCAGGCCTTCAATCGCCGCTGCGGTGGCCGTGTTGCAGGCAATCACCAGCGCCTTGATGTCGTGGCGCTCGCGCATCTGCTGGGTGATGTGGGCGCAGCGCTGCTGCACAAAGGCGTCGCCACGCTCGCCATAGGGGGCGTTGCCGCTGTCGGCCACATAGACGAACTGCTCATCGGGCAGCACATCGCGCAGTGCACGCAGCACACTCAGGCCGCCGATACCGCTGTCAAAAACACCAATGGGGGAGAGAGGGTGGGGCATGGAAGCGTGCAGGGTCAAAGCTGAGAAAAAAGCGTGGGCGCCGTGATTGTAGGCAGGCTGCGGCTTTTATGCATCGACCGCAGCGAGCAGCATCAGGCAGGTGCAGACAATGCTGATGAGCCAGACCCCGAGCACGACGCCCAGCACATGGGGCCAGCGCGCCAGGCCCGGCCAGCAGCGCCGCAGCAGGCAGTGCAGCGGCGTGATCAGCAAGGCCTGCAAAAAGCTCGCCGAGATAAGAATGGGCCAGAGGCTGTCGCCATGGATGGCCTGGAGCAGCGCGCCATCGCCCGCCCAGACAAAGAGCTGTTCGGCCGGCGCATAGCTGGCAAAGCCGGGCAGGCCCAGCAGTACAAAGGACAGCACGAGGCCGCCCAGGCTCCAGAGCAGGGGGGTGCGCTGGGCCTGGGTCCATCGCCAAAGTCGCTGCAGAACTTGCATGGCGCCATTGTGCCCTTGAACGGCGGGCGCAGCCCGCGCGGCGCCGTCGCCCCAGCGTCGCCTGGCCGCAGCGATGCCCCAGGTTTTTGGCACAGATTTCCCCTTATGCTCAGCACAGCCTTGGACGGCAGTGTATAAATTTGCCCTGTCAATCTGGGCTTTGCCCGGCATTGTTGCCAGCAGCGACCGCTGCTGCCCAACCAACAACTAGGAAAACGCAGCCATGGGCGCGCAATGGAAAGCAAAGGGCAAGGCGCTGGTCGCTGATGCCAAGGGAAAACTCTTTGGCAAACTGGTCAAGGAAATCACGGTCGCAGCGCGTTTGGGTGGGGGTGACCCGGCCAGCAATTCGCGCCTGCGCATGGCTGTGGAAGCGGCCCGCAAGGCATCGATGCCCAAGGACACCTTGGAGCGCGCGATCAAGAAGGGCTCGGGCGCTGGCGCCGATGCCGTCAACTACTCGACCGTGCTGTTCGAAGGCTATGCGCCGCACCGCGTGCCGGTGATGGTCGAGTGCCTGACCGACAACCCCAACCGCACGGCACCCAATATGCGCGTGTGCTTCCGCAAGGGCCAGCTGACGGCCGTGGCCTGGGATTTTGACCATGTGGGCATGGTCGAAGGCGAGCCAGAAAACGGCGCCGATGTGGAGCTGGCCGCGATCGAAGCGGGCGCGCAGGATTTCGAGCCGGCGGAAGAAGAGGGCGTGACCCTGTTCATCACCGAGCCGACGGACCTGGACACCGTCAGCAAGGCCTTGCCAGAGCAGGGCATCAAGGTGCTGTCGGCCAAGCTGGGCTACAAGGCCAAGACCCCCATCAGCATGGCCAGCCTGCCTGCCGAAGCGCAGGAAGAGGTGCAAGCCTTCCTGGCCGGTCTGGAAAACGACGACGATGTGCAGAACATCTATGTGGGCCTGGTGGACTGATCCCAGTCCCTGCCCACCCGCTTGAGAACGGCCGCGCAGGCCGTTTTTTCATGGGCGCTTGTGAGGCTCTCGTCAGCAGTTTGCGCTTCTTTATCATCTGCCCATTGACAGGGCGGGCCAGATATGCAGAAATTCGCATGCGCTGGTCGTCGGCGCAGTTTAGATAAGAGCCCATACCATGAAAAAACTCATCGTCCTTGCCAGCATCGCGCTGGCATCCCAGTTTGCGCTGGCAGCCGACAAGACCCCCACGGCCCAGCAGCAGCTGATGGGTACCTGCAACACCGAGGCCAAGACCAAGGAGCTCAAGGGCGATCAGCGCAAGGCTTTCATGTCCAGCTGCCTGTCCGACGGCCGCAAGCGCCAGCAAGAACGCATGAAGACCTGCAACGTCGATGCGACCGGCAAGAAGGGCGACGAGCGCAAGGCCTTCATGAGCGAGTGCCTGAAGAAGTAAAGACTTCTCTCGATCCGGCGCTAAGGCGCTGGGTCTGCCGAACCGGCAAGAAAAAACGCCAAGCATGCACACATGCTTGGCGTTTTGCGTGCTGGGCCCGAAGGCCGCACAGATCGCTACAGAAACCGTTTAGAAGCGGTGGCGGATGCCGACGCCAAAACTGGTGCCATTGCCGAAGTCCTTGACCTTGTCGTACATCACGATGGCGTAGCCGTCGGTGCGCTTGGAGAAGTCGTAGTTGTAGCCGACGGAGACGGTGTCACGCTTGGCATTGCTGTCCTGCAGCTTGCTGTGGGCCCAGCCAGCAAGGATGCGGCTGGTGGCGCCCAGCGGCACGGTCGCGCCCAGGCTGGCAGTCTTGATCTTGAAGTCGGTGTCCTTGCCGGTCGTCTGGCCGTAGGTCGCATAGGCCTTCACAAAACCGGCGTCATAGCTGCTGCCCAGCATCCAGTTGCGGTGGTTCTCGGCCAGCACGGCGGGGACGGGGTTGCTCATGTCCACGTCTTCATAGAAGCCGGTGATGGCAAAAGGACCGTTGGCGTAGGTGGCGTTCAGGCCGATGTTGTTCTTGCCGCCTTGGCCGGCCTGCTCACCAAACTGGTAGTGCAGGTTGCCGCTGAAGCCGCCGACCTTGGGCGTGCTGTAGATCACCTGGTTGCTCCAGCCGGTGTCGGAGGGGTTGCTGCTCTGCCAGCCGCTCTTGTTGAACAGCGACACGTTTTGGTGCAGCACCAGCGGCGAGAAGGTGAAGGAATCACCAAAGGGGTTCATCGAGATCGATGGCACGAAGTTGGGCGCCACGGTGCGGCCCAGGGTCACGGCACCAAAATCGCCGGACAGCGAGACCAGCGCATCGCGCGACCAGAAGACGTCGCCGGTGAAGCGGCCGGGCGTGCCGGTGTCGGCACGCATGAAGCTGGTCAGCAGGAAGCTGGCCTTGAGGCCGCCGCCCAGGTCTTCGGTGCCCTTGAAGCCGAACCAGGAGGTGGTCATGCCACCGCTGCCCAGCGTGGATGTGCGGCCATCATCGCCGGGAGCTTTCATCGAACCGATATACATATCGACCAGACCGGTGGCGGTCACCGACGATTGGGCCTGCGCTGCGGAGGCGCAGGCGGCCATCACGGCCAGGGCGAGCAGTTTGTTGTTCATGGCATTCCTTTGTTACAAGCGTGTGAATTTGTGATAGCGGTGAATTGTGAAGTCAGTGCCGACCGCTCTGAGCAATATGTGTGCCAAAAGCTAAAAAAACCGCTGGTAAAGACCCGAGGTGTGGCGTGGACGCCGCATATTGGGGGTATATGGTTTTTGCAAGGAGTTAAGGCAGGTTCTTGGCCGCTGATGCCTGATGAGGCCGCTGGTTTGGGGCTGAAGCGGCCGCTGCGGGGGCTGCCGATCGCTGGCAAGGATTGATGTAGCTCAATGTGCGCAGGCGGCAATCGGGGCAAAGTGCGGCCCATGCCTGACTTACTCTGCCTGGATGAATTTGCCCCGAACAGCGCCGGCGCCGGTGCCTTGCTGCGCCAGCGCCACCAGCCCTTGCTGGATGTGCTGTACCTGGAGCGGGGCTCGGTTGCCTTTGGGGTGCAGGAAGAGGGGCGCATGCGCCACCTGCTCGGGGTGATGGAGGGGCCCTGCTGGCTCGATGCCGCGCCGGCACTGGCCGACCAGCCCTGTGCGGTGGACATGGTGGCGCGCACTGCCGTGCAATGGCGTGCGGTGCCGGTGGCGCAGCTGCGCGGCTACCTGCTGCAATGGCCCGCGGAGGCCCAGGGCCTGGTGGCCAGCATGGCCCAGGGCTACTGCCAGCAGGCGGCGCTCGCGGTCAGCCGGGTGGCGCAGGACGCTGTGGCGCGCTGCGCCGAGTGGCTGCTGCAGCATGCCGAGCCCGGCGACCAGGGCCTGCGGGTGCAACTGGCGCAATCCAAGCGCCAGATTGCCGCCCACCTGGGCATTGCGCCCGAGACGCTCTCGCGCGTGCTGCGCCAATTGCGCGACCAGGGCCTGCTCGACGGCCTGGGCAAGAACCTCTGGCTGCCGCAGCCCGAATCGCTGCGCCAGCTGGCCAAGTCCTAGACAGCCCGATTGGCGCCCCCGCACTGGATCGGCCGGGCCAAACGGTGACCCGGGTTTTCTCGGTCCGGTTTTGTCCTGATACCGGCGCCGGTACATAAGCGCCAAGATGTGGCACCTGAAAGGAGGTGCCCTGTGCCAAAGACGATGACTTGCCCTTGCCGGATCGGCTGGTGCCTCCGGGCCCTGCGGGCCAGGTAGCCCGGCATGGATGACAGGCCGGTGCATTGGCAGCCCGATCCCGCCCCTCCGGTAGACGACCTGCGTGATACGGCCGGGCCCTGGCTGTGGCGGCTGTGGGTGGTGGTGCCCTTGATGGTGCTGATGGGCACGGCGCTGGTGCAGTGGCTGGCAATCCATGCCAGCCAGCAGACGGTGATCACCCAGCTGTCGGCCCAGCAGGCCGACGAGACCGAGATGCTCGCCAGACTGATGGGCAGCAAGCTCGAGCAAAGCCAGAAGGTGCTCGGCGCCCTGGCCGAGGCGGCGGCGCCCTGGGTGCAGGGCCCCGCGTCCCAGCATCCCCCGCTCCTGGAGCAGGGCCTGGCGGCCACGCGCTATTTCGACAGCCTGGTGTATGCGCGCGGCGCCGAGGTTTTCCGGCGCCATGTGCGCGATGCCAGCGAGGGCGATGAGGCCGTGGAGCCGGCGGAGCGGGATCTGCTGCGCCGGGTGATGGTCGACGGCAAACCGCTGGTGTCCGAGCCCTTCAAAAGTGCGTCCGGCGGGCCCAGCATTGCGCTGGGCATTCCGCTGCGCGACAAGCAGGGCACGGTGCAGGGCGCGATGGCCGGGGTGTTGCGCCTGCAGTCGCAAAGCCTGCTGCCGGTATCGCTGGCCGCTACCCCGCCCGACAGTGGGCAGCTGGTGCTGATGACGGCCGCAGGCGTGCTGATCTCCCACCCCGACCCGGCCCGCATTCTGGGCCCGACCGACGATGACCCCTTGCTGGCCCCGGTGCTGCAGCGCTGGCAGGAGCGCGCAGCCCGTGGCGGCGCCCAGACTGCGCAGTCCTGGTGGCTGGCGCCCAACCTCGTCAGCGTCGCGCAGATGCCCGCAGCCCGCTGGCTGGTGGTGCGTGTGATGCCCCATGACCAGAGCCTGCAAAGCTGGGGACGCCAGTGGCGCAGCTGGTGGTGGCTGCTGCTGATGCCGCTGGCCCTGGCGGCACTGACCTGGCTGTGGCTGTGGGGGCACAGCCGGCGCTTCAAGCAGTTGGTGGCGCAGACACCGCTGCCCGTTGCGCCCGCACCGGTGCTGGCACTGGCCTCGGGCCCGGTGCAGGCGGCCGACCCAGCCAGCGGCCCGCCGCCCGATGAGATTGACCGCATGGGCATGCACTTGCAGGAGCTGGGGCAGCAACGCGAATCGCTGGCCGAGCAGTTGCGTGAGCAGCAGCAACTGGCCGAGAGTGTGCTCGCGCATGCGCGCTTTTCCTTTTTGCTGCTGCAGCGCGATCAGATTCAACAGGTCTCCCAGGCGCTGGCCCATTTGCTGGGCTACAGCCGCCAGGACTTGCAAGGCCAGCCGGTGCACATGCTGGCCATGGCCGACCAGGATTTTGACCAGGCCTGGGCGCAACTGGCCCCGGACCTGGAGCGCCTGGGCAGCGCCGAGACCAGCGTGGTGCTGCGCCACCAGTCGGGTGCGCCGGTCATGGTCAGCCTGCACCTGGTGAACATTGCGCAGGCGGGGCCCGATCTGCGCTGGTGCTTTGTGCGCGCCGGCCAGGCCCGCGTGGCCGCGCAGTCGCCCAGCCGCATGGACAAGCTCACCCTGCTGCCCAACTACGAGGCCTTGCTGCTGCACCTGACCGCCTTGCTGCAGGCCCGGCGCGAGGGGCTGGACCAGTCCTCGCCCAGTGCGCCGGTGCTGTTCTATGTGAATGTCGACAATATGTCGGCCATCAATGCGCTGGCCGGCCATGCGCAGGGCGATCTGGTGCTGCAGCATGTGGCGCGCCAGCTGCAGCTGCTGCAGCCCTTCCAGGGCTATGCGGCGCGGGTGGCGGGCGACAAGTTTGCGCTGGTGCTGCGCCAGTGCAGCCCGGAAAAGGCCCATGAGCTGGCCGCCCAGCTCTGCGACACCTTGCAGAACTGGCAGCCCCAGTTGCGCAGCAAGCATTTTGTGGTCACCGTCAGCATCGGTCTGCTGCAGATGGATGCCTCGTTTTCCGATGCGCTGCAGGCGGTGCGCGCGGCCGACATGGCCAGCTACAGCGCCAAGCGCCAGGGAGGCAACCGCGCCTGCTGGCGTGAGGCCAAGGTGGCCTGAAGGGAGGGGGCGCAGGGCGGGGAGACTTTGAACAGGTTCTGAAGGCAAGGGGCTGAGGGACATCCGCCACAGCTTGGGGTAACAACCGGGATAGGCGACAGGTCGCGGCTGATAAGCTTGAATGTCCAGATTCAAAATACCCGCATGCGCGACCAAGCCCTGTTTGACAAGATTGACCTGCACCTGATCCGGGTGCTGCACACGGTGCTGACCGAGCGCAGCGTCTCGCGGGCCGCCTTGCGCCTGGGCATGTACCAGCCGGCGGTGTCGGCCGCACTCAAGCGCCTGCGCGACCTGGTGGGCGACCCTTTGCTGGTGCGCTCGGGCGCGGCCATGATGCCCACCGACAAGGGCCAGCGCATGGTCGAGCCCGCAGCGGCCATCCTGCGCGCTGCCGAAGGCCTGTTCAGCGATGCCCGCGATTTTGCCCCGCAGACGGCGACCCGCACCTTCCGCATAGCAGCGAGTGATTACTTCGATCCGCTGTTTTTGCCCGCGCTGGTCGCGCGCATCAAGTCCGAGGCGCCGCTGTGCGTGGTGGAGATCTACCCGCTGTCGTCCGAGACCCATTACCACGCCCAACTCGCCCAGGGCGATATCGATGTGGTGGTGGGCAACTGGCTGCAGCCCACCGGTGACCTGCACATGACCAGCCTGATGAGCGACGACGTGGTGAGCCTGGTCAGCCGCCGCCACCCGGCGGTGCGGCGGGGCTGGGATGTCGAGGCCTGGCTGCAGGCCGAGCATATTGCGCCCACTGCCACGCACCCGGGCGCGCGCGGCATCATCGATGCCCGGCTCGATGCGTTGGGGGTGGAGCGGCGCATCATGGCGCGCTGCGCCCACTTCAGTGCGATTCCGGCCATGGTGGCATCGAGCTTGCTTGTGCTGACCACGGGGCGCCAGTTCTGTGAGCGCTTTGTCGACACGCATGCGCTGGCTATCCTGGACTGCCCGCTGGCGCTGCCGCCGCTCGATTACTACCTGCTGTGGCACGCCCGAACCCATGCCTCTGATGCGGCCATCTGGCTGCGCAGCTGCCTGAAAAAAACCGCGCTCTCGCTGCGAAGCCCGGCGGGCTATTCGCCGTGAGTGAGCGCATCTTCGCGTTTTATCCCGCGCTCGGGTAACAATTTGAGGGACAATTGCCGCCCATGAAAGAACAGACCCCGACACCGACAACCGATGGCGCGGCCGCGCCCCGGTTACAGCTGATCGGCATCACCAAGCGCTACCCAGCGGTTGTAGCCAATAACAAAGTATCGTTAAAAGTGCGCGCCGGGGAAATCCACGCCGTGCTGGGCGAGAACGGCGCGGGCAAGTCCACGCTGATGAAGATCATCTACGGCTCGGTCAAACCCGATGAGGGCCAGATCCTGGTCAATGGCCAGCCAGTGCAGATCCGCAACCCCCAGGAGGCACGCCAGCTGGGCATCAGCATGGTGTTCCAGCATTTCAGCCTGTTTGACACGCTGACGGTGGCCGAGAACGTCTGGCTGGGCCAGAACAAAAGCATGTCGCTGGCAGAAGTGACCGCTCGCATCACCGAGGTGGCCAGCGAGTATGGCCTGGACATTGATCCCCAGCGGCCGGTGCACAGCCTGTCGGTGGGCGAGATGCAGCGGGTGGAGATCATCCGCGGCTTGCTCACCCGCCCCCGCGTGCTGATCCTCGATGAGCCGACCTCGGTGCTCACGCCCCAGGCGGTGGAAAAGCTGTTTGTCGTGCTGCGCAAGCTGGCCGCCGAGGGCTGCAGCATTCTCTATATCAGCCATAAGCTCCATGAAATCCGCGCGCTGTGCACCGCCTGCACGGTGCTGCGTGGTGGCGAGGTGACCGGTGAGTGCGACCCGCGTGAGCAAAGCAATGCCTCGCTGTCGCGCATGATGATTGGCGCAGAGCCGCCGATGCTCAAGCTACGCCCCAGCCAGGCAGGGGCCACGGTGCTCAGCGTGCAGCAGCTGCGCCTGGCCAAGCAGGACCCGTTTGGTGTGGACCTGGATGGCATTTCGCTGCAGGTGCGGGCCGGCGAGGTGGTGGGGATTGCCGGTGTTTCGGGCAATGGCCAAAAGGAGCTGCTGTATGCGCTCTCGGGCGAAGACATGCGCGCCGAGCCGCAGGCCGTGCTGATGGATGCCACGCCGATGGGGCGCATGGGCCCGGGCCAGCGCCGCGCGCTGGGCCTGCATTTTGTGCCCGAAGAACGCCTGGGCCGGGGCGCCGTGCCCAGCATGAGCCTGGCGCACAACCTGGTGTTGACGCGCAATGAGATGCTGGGCGCCGGTGGCTGGCTGCGCATGGGCCAGCTCGACCAGATGGCGCGTGGCATCATCACGCGCTTTGGTGTCAAGGCTGGTGGCCCGCAGGCCAGTGCGCAGTCGCTCTCGGGCGGCAACCTGCAAAAGTTCATCGTGGGCCGGGAGATCGATGCCAAGCCCCGCCTGCTGATCGTCTCGCAGCCCACCTGGGGGGTGGATGTGGGCGCGGCAGCACAGATCCGGGGCGAGATCCTGGCGCTGCGCGATGCGGGCTGCGCCGTGCTGGTGCTCAGTGAGGAGTTGGAAGAATTGTTTGAAATCAGTGACCGCCTGCATGTGATTGCCAAGGGCCGCCTGTCGCCCTCGGTGGCGCGGGCCGATGCCTCGGTGCAGTTGATCGGCGAATGGATGAGTGGCCTTTGGGAAGGCCGCAATGCCGCCCCGGCTGCCGCTGCTGCCGCTCTCGCCGAGGAGGGCCACCATGCTTAAACTCGAGCAACGCCCCCAGGCCTCGCGCTTTTGGACTTTTGGCTCGCCGGTGCTGGCCTTGCTGATCACGGTGCTGATCGGGGTCGGCCTGTTTGTGCTGCTGGGCAAGGACCCGGTCAAGGGCCTGCAGGCCTTTTTCTGGGAGCCCATCAAGTCCGGCTACGCGCTGGGCGAGTTGACGATGAAGGCCACGCCGCTGCTGCTGATTGCGCTGGGCCTGGCGGTCTGCTTTCGCTCCAATGTCTGGAACATTGGTGCCGAGGGCCAGTTTGTCATCGGCGCCGTGGCCGCGGGCGGCATGGCCTTGCTGGCCGACAAGAACACCGGCCCCTGGATTGTTCCCGTCATCCTGCTGGCCGGCATGCTCGGCGGCATGGTCTGGGCCGGCATCGTGGCCTGGCTGCGCGACCGCTTCAATGCCAACGAGATTCTGGTCAGCCTGATGCTGGTCTATGTCGCCACCCTGGTGCTGGGCTACCTGGTCTATGGGCCCTGGAAAGACCCGATGGGCTACAACTTCCCGCAGACCAAGAGCTTCGAGAAGATCACGCAAATCCCCAAACTGGTGCAAGGCATGCGCATGAACATCGGCGTGCTGATTGCGCTGGCCGGGGCTGCGCTGCTCTGGGTCTACCTGTTCCGCACCCGCGCCGGGCTGGCCCAGCAGGTGGGGGGCCTGGCGCCCTCAGCGGCCCGCTATGCTGGATTTTCGTCGCGCAAGGCCTTGTGGACGGCGCTGATGATCTCGGGCGCCACCGCCGGCCTGGCCGGCGCGCTGGAAGTGGCCGGCCCCCTGGGCCAGCTCACGCCCTATGTGCCCGCCGGCTATGGCTTTGCGGCCATCATCGTCGCCTTTGTCGGTCGCCTGCATCCCGTGGGCATGGTTTTCTCCGCGATTCTTATGAGCATGTTCTACATCGGCGGCGAGCTGGCGCAGTCGCGCCTGGGCCTGCCCAAGGCCCTGACCGGCGTCTTCCAGGGGCTGCTGCTGTTCACCTTGCTGGCCTGTGACACCTTGGTGGTCTACCGCCTGCGTTGGGTGGCATCGCGCGCCGCAGTGAAGGGAGGCCTGTGATGGAATCCTATGCACTGCTTTTGGGCGCTACGCTGAGCGCTGGCACCGTGTTGGCGCTGGCAGCGCTGGGCCTGCTGATCAACGAGAAGGCCGGCATCGTCAACCTGGGCGCCGAGGGCATGATGCTGTGCGCCGCGATTGCCGGTTTTGCCACCGTGGTCCACACCGGCAGCACCTGGCTGGGCTTTGGCGCGGGTATGCTCGCTGGCGCCGTGCTGGCCGCCATCTTTGGCGTGCTGGTGATCTGGCTCAACACCAACCAGTACGCCACTGGCCTGGCACTTTCACTGTTTGGCGCCGGTTTCTCGGCTTTTGTCGGCCTGTCCTATGTGCAGGCCAAGCTGCCCAGCCTGCCCAAGTATGCGATCCCGGGCCTGGCCGATATCCCGCTCTTGGGCCCGGCGCTGTTTACCTTGCACCCGCTGGTGTATGGCGCCATGGCGCTGGTCTTGCTGATGATGTGGTTCCTCTACCGCACGCGCGCAGGCCTTGTGCTGCGCGCCGTGGGTGAATCGCCCACATCCGCCCATGCGCTGGGCTACCCGGTGCGCCGCATCCGCCTGATGGCGGTGGTGTTTGGCGGCGCGATGTGCGGCCTGGCCGGTGCCTATATCTCGACCGTCTACACGCCGCTGTGGGTCGAAGGCATGGTCTCGGGCAGGGGCTGGATTGCGCTGGCGCTGACCACCTTTGCCACCTGGCGCCCCGCGCGGGTGCTGCTGGGCGCCTACCTGTTTGGCGGTGTGACCATGCTGCAGTTCCATCTGCAGGCCAGCGGCGTGCAGCTGGCCAGCCAGCTGCTGTCCATGCTGCCTTACCTGGCCACCATCGTGGTGCTGGTGCTGATCTCGCGCAATCCAACCTGGATTCGCGCCAATATGCCGGCTTCGTTGGGCAAGCCTTTCTATCCCGGGTCATAAGCGCGTGTCAGCACGCGCCCATAACGATAACAGCGGCCCGCTTTTCGTCCGTTCTTTATAAAAACCAAGGATTCATCCATGCAAACCATGCGCAAGCGCTCCGTGATCAAGTTGATCGGCCTGTCGGCCCTGTCGTTGGCGACCCTGGCCGCCTGCGGCAAGAAGGAAGAGCCCGCCGCCCCGGCAGCTCCTGCGCCGGCTGCCGCCGCCCCTGCTGCCGACAAGCTCAAGGTCAGCTTCATGTATGTGAGCCCGATTGGCGACGGCGGCTGGACCTTCCAGCATGAGCTGGCCCGCAAGGCGATTGCACAGAAGTTTGGCGACAAGATCGAGACCTCGATGGTCGAGAGCGTGCCCGAGTCGGCCGATGCCGAACGCGTGCTGCGCGACATGGCAGGCCAGGGCAACAAGCTCATTTTTGCGACCAGCTTTGGCTACCAGGAGTTTGTGCAAAAGGCCGCTGCCGACCTCAAGGAGGTGAAGTTCGAGCACGCCACCGGCTACAAGCAGGCCGACAATGTCGCGGTCTACGACACCAAAACCTTTGAAGGCGCTTACCTCGCCGGTATCGTGGCCGGCTCGATGACCAAGACCAAGACCGTCGGTGTGGTGGCCTCGGTGCCGATTCCGGAAGTGGTGCGCAACATCAACAGCTTTGTGCTGGGCGCGCAGAGCGTGGACCCCAGCATCCAGGCCAAGGTGGTCTGGGTGAACGAATGGTTTGCACCGCCCAAGGAGTCGGAAGCGGCCACCAGCCTGATCAACGGCGGCGTGGACGTGATGTACCAGAACACCAACTCGCCCGCCGTCCTCAAGACCGCCGAAGAGCGCGGCGTCTACGCCTTTGGCAAAGACGGCGACATGAGCGCTTTCGCACCCAAGGCCCACCTGGGCTCGGCCGTGATCGACTGGACGCCTTACTACAGCAAGGTGGTCGAAGACAGCTTGGCCGGCCAATGGCAGTCGGGCAACTTCTGGTGGGGGGTGAAGGAAGGCGCAATGGACCTGGTCAAGATCGCCGACCAGGTGCCCCAGGACGCCAAGGACAAGGTTGAAAAGGCCAAGCAAGGCATGAAGGACGGCAGCTTCGCGGTCTGGACCGGCCCGATCGTGGACAACAAGGGCCAGGAAGTGCTGGCCAGCGGCACGGTGGGCGATGATGCTTTCCTGCGCGGCATCAACTTCTATGTCAAGGGCATCGAAGGCGCCGTGCCCGGCGCGAAGTAATCCGGGCTGCAGCGCCCGGTAGCCTTAGGTCGCGCTAGCCAGCGCCAAGCAGGGGCTGCCGGGCCTGCAGGCAAACAAACAACAGTGCAGCGCGGCGGCGCCGGCTGCACTTGGAACCTGGCCCGATTTATGCATATATTGGCCGGGCGATGTTCTACCCGCTGCAGGCCGGCATAGTGGCTTGTAGAGCTCGGCATTCCAACAACATTCGAGGACACACAGATGACTGATTTCCATAAGCGTTCGCTGATCAAGGTGGCCGCGCTCTCCGCGCTGGCCGCTGCCGCCGTGGTGGGTTGCAGCAAGAAGGAAGAGGCGCCAGCGCCCGCACCGGCTGCTGCCCCAGCAGCTGCCGCGCCTGCAGCCGATCCGCTGAAGATCGCTTTTGCCTACGTGGGCCCGGTGGGCGACGGCGGCTGGACCTTTGCGCACGACCAGGCGCGCAAGGCGCTGGAGAAGGAATTTGGCGACAAGATCCAGACCAGCTTTGTGGAAAGCGTGCCCGAAGGCGCGGACGCCGAGCGCGTGCTGCGCGACATGGCCACCCAGGGCAACAAGCTGGTGTTTGGCACCACCTTTGGCTATATGGACGTGATCCAGAAGCTGGCGCCCGAATTTGCCGATGTGAAATGGGAACACGCCACCGGCTACAAGGTGGCCGGCAATGTCAGCACCTATGACAGCCGCACCTACGAAGGCGCGTATCTGGCCGGTATCATCGCCGGCTCGATGACCAAATCCAACACGCTGGGTGTGGTGGGCTCGGTGCCGATCCCCGAAGTGATCCGCAACATCAACAGCTTCACGCTGGGCGCACAAAGCGTCAACCCCAAGATCAGCACCAAGGTGGTCTGGGTCAACGAATGGTTCAGCCCTCCGAAGGAAACCGAAGCGGCTACGAGCCTGATCAATGGCGGCGCGGACATTCTGTTCCAGAACACCGACTCGCCGGCCGTGCTCAAGACCGCCGAAGAAAAGGGCAAGCGCGCCTTTGGCTGGGACTCGGACATGACCGCCTACGGCCCCAAGGCCCACCTGGGCTCGGCCATCATCAACTGGGCGCCGTACTACATCGACACCACCCGCAGCGCACTGGAAGGCAAGTGGACCAGCCGCCAGACCTGGTGGGGCGTGAAGGAAGGCACGATCGACCTGGTGTCCATGGCTGACGATGTGCCGGCCGAAACCAAGGCCAAGGTCGAAGAAGTCAAGAAGGGCCTCAAGGACGGTACCTTCAGCATCTGGAAGGGCCCCATCCTGGGCCAGGACGGCAAGGAAATCCTGGCAGCCGACAAGGTGGCCGACGACGACTTCCTCAAGGGCATCAGCTTCTACATCAAGGGCGTGGAAGGCCAGGTTCCTGGCAAGTGATGCGCGGGCCTTGCGCCCCGCCTAAACGCGAGTAGCACAGGTGTTCTTTACGCCAGTGCTAACATCGCAACCCAAGGCTGCCCCAGGGCAGCCTTGTCATTTATACCAAGAGATTTCCCCCGATGATCGAAGCCCAACAATGGCACCCGGTTGCCTTGTCTGATGTGGTGGTGGATGCCCCGCTGCCGGTGCGTCTGCTGGACCAGGAACTGGTGCTGTGGCGCGATGCGCAAGGCCAGGTGCAGGCCTTTGTCGACCGCTGCCCGCACCGCGGTGCCCGCCTGTCGCTGGGCC
This sequence comes from Comamonas sp. MYb69, assembly GCF_037479315.1. NCBI lineage: Bacteria > Pseudomonadati > Pseudomonadota > Betaproteobacteria > Burkholderiales > Comamonadaceae > Comamonas > Comamonas sp. MYb69. The sequence goes on along the minus strand of NZ_JBBGZG010000008.1, from coordinate 32,636 downwards.
GTGTGCAGGATGGCCAGCTGGAGTGCCCCTACCATGGCTGGCAGTTTGCCAGCGGCGGCCAGTGCGTGAAGGTGCCGGCCGTGCCCGCCTTTGTGCCGCCTGCCAAGCACTGTGTCGCGTCCTACGGCGTGCAGGAGGCCCATGGCCTGGTGTGGGTGCAGCTGGCGCCCGATGCCGAGGGCCAGCCCGCCACGCCGCTGCCGGTGTTCGAGGCCGAGGCCGATGAGCGCCTGCGCAAGCTCAACTGCGGCCCCTACGATGTCGACGCCAGCGCACCCCGCATCATCGAGAATTTTCTCGATATGTCGCACTTCGGCTTTGTGCACGAAGGCTGGCTGGGCAGCCGCGATGCGACCGAGATGTCGCACTACGAGGTCGAGGCCACGGAGCGGGGCGTCAAGGCCACCGGCTGCAAGGCGATCCAGCCTCAGTCGAACCTGCACTCGACCAAGCCGGCCGAAGTGGACTACACCTATGAGGTGACCGCCCCCTATACCGCCTTGCTGACCAAGGTACCCGAGAGCGGATCGAGCAAGCAGGGCTGGCGCGAGGCGATTGGCCTGTTTGTCTGCCCGATCACGCCCGAGCGCAGCCGCGTCTGGTTCCGCCTGGCCGTTGCCGATTTCGACAGCACCGATGCGCAGCTGCAGCAGTTTCAGCATACGATCTTTACCCAGGATCAGCCCGTGCTGGAGTCGCAGATGCCCAAGCCGCTGCCGCTCGATGCCAAGGCAGAGCTGAACTCAGCGGCCGACCGCATGTCGGTGGCCTACCGCCGCTACCTCAAGGCCAGTGGCGTCACTTTTGGAGTGTGTTGAGATGTACACCGTCCCACAAATCGATGCCGCCCGCCTGCCGGGCCTGCTGCGTGCCATGCCCAAGGCCGAGCTGCATATGCACATCGAAGGCTCGCTGGAGCCCGAGCTGATCTTTGCACTGGCCCAGCGCAATGGCGTGGCCTTGCCCTATGCCGATGTCGAGAGCCTGCGCGCCGCGTATGCCTTCACCAACCTGCAGAGCTTTCTCGATATCTACTACGCGGGCGCCAGTGTCTTGCTGACCGAGCAGGACTTCTACGACATGGCCATGGCCTACCTGGAGCGCGCCGTGGCCGACAATGTCGTGCACACCGAGATCTTCTTTGACCCGCAGACGCACACCGCCCGTGGCGTGGCGATGGCCGATGTGGTCCATGGCCTGCACAAGGCCTGTGTGGATGCGGAAAAGCGCTGGGGCATCAGCGCGCAGCTGATCCTGAATTTTCTGCGCCACCTGAGCGAAGAAGAAGCGCTGCAGACCCTGGACGAGGCCCTGCCTTACCGCGCCTATTTCAGCGGCGTGGGCCTGGACAGCAGCGAGGTCGGCAACCCGCCGGAGAAGTTTGCCCGTGTTTTTGCGCGCTGCAAGGACCTGGGCCTGCGCCGCGTGGCCCATGCCGGCGAAGAGGGGCCACCGGCCTATATCTGGGGCGCGCTGGATGTGCTGCATGCCGAGCGCGTGGACCATGGCGTGCAAGCGGTGCACGATGCCGCGCTGATGAAGCGGCTCAAGGACGAGCGCATTCCGCTCACCGTCTGCCCGCTGTCCAACCAGAAGCTGCAGGTCTTCCCCGATCTGGCCGACCACAATATGCCGCAGCTGCTGGCGGCGGGCCTGGTGGTCACCGTCAACTCGGACGATCCGGCCTACTTCGGTGGCTATATCAACGAGAACTTTGTGCAGCTGTTTGCCGCCACCGGTATGCACTCCGAGCAGGCCTACCAGCTGGCGGCCAACAGCTTTGAGGCCAGTTTTGTGCCAGCCAGCCGCAAGCAGGCCTGGCTGGGGCAGCTGCAGATGGCCTTTGCCGAGGCCGCCCGCCAAGGCTAAACGCAACAAGGGCGCCGCAAGGCGCCCTTGTTCTTTGGTGGGTGTACAGAAACTTAAGCTGCCACCGGCACCGATTCCGACAGCATCGCATTGCGCAGCTGCAGCGCATAGCCTTCCAGCACGGCGCCACCGGGTTCCTTGCGCGGCCAGCTGAAGCTCACGCCATCATCGGCATGGCGCGGCACCACATGCAGGTGGAAGTGCGCAACGGTCTGGCCGCCTTCGACGCCATTGGCCTGGAGCAGGGTGAGGCCTGCGGGCTCGAAAGCGATCTTGGCGGCCAGCGCCACCTTGCGCGCCGTCTGCATCACGGCCGCCGATTCTTCGTCGGTGATCTCGAAAATATTGGCCGCATGGCGCTTGGTCGCGACCAGCACATGGCCGGGGTTGACCTGGCCCAGATCCATAAAGGCGATCGTCAAGGCATCTTCATACACCTTGGCTGAGGGAATTTCTCCTTGCACGATTCGGCAGAAAATGCAGACACCGGCAGGGGACGGATCAACAAAATGCGGCATGGGCCAAGCCTCCTCCTTGGGCTTTGGCAGCGGCTGCTGCCAGTGCAGCGCCGCTACCAGTGGATTTAACCAACAGGTAAAACAAACACTATAGACTGCAGATATGACCTGCGCATGCATCTCAGCCTGGGGTTTTCCCTGCGTCACCACGGCGCTGCTGTCAGCGCACAGCCCGTGTTGCCACGCGGTCAGCAGCCAGCCCTGCCAAAGGCGCAGTTGCAGCGCATAGAAACTATTGCTGCGCTTGTATAACGGCAGTCCTTGGCAGACGCTAAGCTTGGCACCATGCATATCTACCGATCCGCCCTGTTGCGCTTTGCCGATGACGGCCAGGCACTGTATGAAGAAGATGGCCTGCTGGCCGTGGCGCCGGGCGCCGATGGCCGTGAGCGCGTGCTGGCCGCCGGCAGCTGGCAGGCGCTGTCGGCCCCATGGCTGGCCCAGGCGGGGGCTGATGCCGTGGTCGAGCAACTGCCAGGCCGCATCATTGCGCCGGGTTTTGTCGACATGCACATCCACTACCCGCAAACCGATGTGATCGGCTCGCCCGCCAGCGGCCTCTTGCCCTGGCTCAATGACTACACCTTTCCCCATGAGTCGCGTTTTATCGATGCCGCCTACGCGGCGGAAGTCGCGCAATTCTTTGTCGATGAGCTGCTGCGCAATGGCGTGACCACGGCGCTGACCTTTGCGACCTCGCACCCGGCATCGGCCGATGCGCTGTTTGCCCAGGCGCAAAAGCGCCAGATGCGGCTGATCACCGGCAAGGTGCTGCAGGACCGCCATTCGCCCGACGGCGTGCGCGATGAGACCGAGCAAAGCCTGGTCGACACCGAGGCGCTGATCCGCCGCTGGCATGGCGTGGACCGCCTGGGCTATGCGATCACGCCGCGCTTTGCGCCCACCAGCAGCGAGGCGCAACTGCGCGGTGCCGGTGAGCTGGCAGCGCGCTACAGTGATGTCTGGATCCAGTCGCATGTGGCCGAAAACCTCGACGAGATTGCCTGGGTGCGCGCGCTGTTTCCGGACAGCCGCAGCTACCTGCAGGTCTATGCCGACCGGGGCCTGATGCGCGAGCGCGCCGTCTATGCCCATTGCATCCACCTCGATGCGCGTGACCGCGCGCTGATGCACGAAACCCGCACCGCCGCCGCGGTGAGCCCGACCAGCAATCTGTTTTTGGCCAGCGGCTTTTTTGACTATGCCCAGGCCGACGCCGCGCAGATGCTGTACGGCCTGGCCAGCGATGTGGGCGGCGGCACGAGCTTCAGCCCCTTTCGCACCATGCTGGCGGCCTATTTTGTCGGCCGCGAGGGGCGCGACAAGCAGGGTCTGTCGCTGGCGCCCAGCCATCTGTGGTGGCAGCACACGGCCGGTGCGGCGCAGGCGCTGGGCCTGGCGGGCGTGGTCGGCAACCTGCAGCCGGGCTGCGAGGCCGACTTTGTCGTGCTCAACCCGCAGGCCACACCGCTGATCGCCCGCAAGACGGCGCAGGCCCGCCATCTGGAGGAGCTGCTGTTCAGCCTCATCGTGCTGGGCGATGACCGCCTGATCGAGCGCAGTCGGATTGCGCAGACGCTGGCCTGATCCTGGTGCAGCGCTAGTGCAGGGGCAGGCCCCGGGGCGGCAGCAGATGCCGCCCGCCGGGGCGACGCCTTTCGCTACAATGCCGCCTAGGAGTTATTTCAGACATGAGCATTCAAAGCGACAAGTGGATTCGCCGCATGGCGGAACAGCACGGCATGATCGAGCCCTTCGAGCCCGGTCAGGTGCGCCAGGTGGATGGCAAGAAAATCATCAGCTATGGCACCTCCAGCTATGGCTATGACATCCGCTGCGCCCGCGAATTCAAGGTGTTCACCAACATCCACAGCACCGTGGTCGACCCCAAGAATTTCGATGAAAAAAGCTTTGTCGATTTTGAAGGCGATTACTGCATCATTCCGCCCAACAGCTTTGCGCTGGCGCGCACCGTCGAGTACTTCCGCATTCCGCGCGATGTGCTGACCGTCTGCCTGGGCAAGAGCACCTATGCGCGCTGCGGCATCATCGTCAACGTGACGCCGTTCGAGCCCGAGTGGGAAGGCTATGTAACCCTGGAGTTCTCCAACACCACGCCGCTGCCGGCCAAGATCTATGCGGGTGAGGGCTGCGCGCAGGTGCTGTTCCTGCGCGGTGATGAGCCCTGCGAGGTGAGCTACAAGGACCGCAATGGCAAGTACCAGGGCCAGCATGGCGTCACCTTGCCAAAGGCCTGACAACGCCGCGCTGAGCCCCGCAGCCACTCCCGTTTTGGAGTGGCTTTTTTACTGGAGGGTGGCAGCGTCGCCAGGGCCTTTGCAAATTTTCTTCAATGGGGGCGCTGCAGGCAGATTTTCTGCGCGCTCGGGAGCCGGTCTTACGCGCTGGGCCACCGCAAATGCGCTACTGTAGACGGATCAATAACAGAGGCAGTGCCAGGGCACTGCAAGGAGAGCGACCATGAAATGGGAAGGCAACCGCGAATCGAGCAATGTGGAAGACCGCCGCGGCAGTGGTGGCGGGGGCGGCGGAGGCTTTGGCCTGGGCGGGCGCAGCATCGGCATTGGCACCGTGGTGCTGGCGCTGATTGGCTGGGGGGTGTTTGGCATCAACCCGCTCACCACCATCGGCGTGCTTTCGGGCGGCGGCTCGCCCGCGCCCACGCAGCAAGGCCCGGCCAAGGCGCCACCGGCCAATGACCAGGGTGCCAAGTTTGTCTCCACCGTGCTGGCCTCGACCGAAGATGTCTGGAGCGACATCTTCACCAAGGGTGGCGCCCAGTACCGCGCGCCGCGCCTGGTACTGTTCACTGGCGTCACGCGCACCGCCTGCGGCACCGGCCAGTCGGCGATGGGCCCGTTCTACTGCCCTGGCGACCAGAAGGTCTACCTGGACATGGATTTCTTCAACACCATGAGCCGCCAGCTGGGCGCGCCCGGTGAGTTTGCGCGCGCTTATGTGGTGGCGCATGAGGTGGGCCACCATGTGCAGAACCTGCTGGGCATCTCGGGCAAGGTCGATGCGATGCGCGGCCGCATCAGCGAGCGCGAGCAAAACGCGCTGTCGGTGCGGCTGGAGCTGCAGGCCGACTGCTATGCCGGTATCTGGGCCAACCATTCGCAGCAGGCCAAGAGCTGGCTGGAGCAGGGCGATATCGAATCGGCCGTGAATGCCGCCCAGCAGATCGGTGACGACAAGCTGCAGCGCGAAGCCACCGGCACCGTGCGCCCCGACAGCTTTACCCATGGCTCCAGCGCCCAGCGCGTGCGCTGGTTCACGCAGGGCTACAAGACCGGCAGCGTCCAGTCCTGCGATACCTTCCAGGCCGGCAGCCTGTGATGCAGCCGGTCCAGACCGCCAAAAATCGGGCTGGGCCGCTGCGCTGCGGCAATCTGCTGCAGGCTGGCGGCGCCCGTTGCTACGCTGGCCAGCCCGGATTTTCAGGGGCCGTGTGCGAATCCGTAAGGCAAGACAGGGTTAAGCCAAGCGCCGATTTGTCTGCAGTGCGACAATAGGGGGCTTACATGACAAATTCTTTCTCCAACCTTCATCTGGCCGAGCCCCTGGCCAAAGCCATCTCCGAGATGGGCTACGCATCCATGACTCCCATTCAGGCACAGGCCATCCCTGTGGTGCTGACTGGGAAAGACGTCATGGGTGCTGCACAAACTGGCACGGGCAAGACAGCTGCTTTCTCATTGCCGCTGCTCCAGCGGATGATGGTGCACGAAAACAGCTCGGCATCGCCTGCCCGCCATCCGGTGCGTGCGCTGGTGCTGCTGCCTACGCGTGAGCTGGCCGACCAGGTCGCCCAGCAGATTGCCCAGTTCGCCAAACACACCAAGCTGCGCAGCACCGTGGTGTTTGGCGGCATGGACATGAAGCCCCAAACCCTGGAGCTCAAAAAGGGTGTGGAAATTCTGGTGGCCACCCCCGGGCGCCTGCTGGACCACATCGAAGCCAAGAACGCGGTGCTCAACCAGGTGGAGTATGTGGTGCTGGACGAGGCCGACCGCATGCTTGATATCGGTTTTCTGCCCGATCTGCAGCGCATCCTGTCCTTCCTGCCCAAGAAGCGCACCACCTTGCTGTTCTCGGCCACGTTCTCGCCCGAGATCAAGCGCCTGGCTGGCAGCTACCTGCAAGACCCGGTCACGATCGAGGTTGCACGCCCCAACGAAACCGCATCCACCGTCGAGCAGCGCTTCTACGCTGCCTCGGACGATGACAAGCGCCGTGTGCTGACCAAGGTGCTGCGCGAGCGCCAGATCCGCCAGGCCTTTGTGTTCGTCAACAGCAAGCTGGGTTGCTCGCGCCTGGCCCGTACGCTGGAGCGTGAAGGCCTGCGTGCCGCAGCGCTGCATGGCGACAAGAGCCAGGACGAGCGCCTCAAGGCGCTCGAAGCCTTCAAGCAAGGCGAAGTCGATCTGCTCGTCTGCACCGATGTGGCCGCCCGTGGTCTGGACATCAAGGATGTGCCTGCCGTCTTCAACTTTGATGTGCCCTTCAATGCCGAAGACTATGTGCACCGCATTGGCCGTACCGGCCGTGCTGGCGCATCGGGTCTGGCCGTCACGCTGGTCTCCCATGCCGATGCCCGCCATGTGTCGGACATCGAGAAGCTGATCAAGAAGAAGATCGACGTCGAGAACTTTGCACTGGACGAGCAGCCCCAGCGCGAGCGCTTCAACGATGGCAACCGCGAGCGCCGTGAGCGTGAAGCTGGCCGTGAGCGCGACAGCTCGCGCAGCCGCGACCGCCGCGCGCCGCGCGAGGACGATGCGCAGGACCGCCGTGAGCGCTACCGCCCGGCACCCGTCTCGCGTGATCCCTTCTTTGACAAGCCTTACGAGCCCAAGGCGGCCGAGCCCGCTGCCTGGGATGCGAACGCCAAGCCGGCGCCAGCACGTGGCCCCGGCATCAAGCCGCGCCGCAAAGTCGCTGCGCTGTTCAAGCCGTCGCCAGCATCTGAATAATCTCGGTAACGACGATGGACCAAGGCCTCAGCCACCCGCTGAGGCCTTTTTTTCAGCCCGGCTGCTGGGCCTGCTCGCAATCGACATGGATCAGCTCGCGCTCGGCCAGCGTGTCGCCAAAGCGCACTGCGCTGAGGCAGCCGCCCCAGACGCAGCCGGTATCGAGCGCCAGCAGGTGGGGGCGCTGCAGATCGCCCAGGGTGGACCAGTGGCCAAAGGCGATGGTGGTGTTGGCAGTGGCGCGGCCGGGCAGGTCAAACCAGGCAGTCAGGCCTTCAGGAGCTTCGGCCAGGCTTTCGGTGCTGTCAAAATCCAGGCTGCCATCGGCATGGCAAAAGCGCATGCGCGTGAGCACGTTGGTGATCATGCGCAGGCGCTCCATGCCGGTGAGCTGCGGATCCCATTGCGCAGGGGTGTTGCCGTACATGGCCTGCAAGAAGCGGGTCAACTCGTCGCTGCGCAGCACCGCTTCCACCTCGGCCGCATGGCGCAGCGTATCGGCCGCATCCCAGCTGCGGTGCACGCCGGCATGCACCATCAGCAGCTGCTCGCCGCCCAGTGTGTGCCTGCGTGCCAGCGGCTGCTGGCGCAGCCATTCCAAGAGCTGCGCGGCATCGGGTGCCTGCAGCACTTCCAGCAGGGTGTCGCGGCGGGAGAACTTGCGCCGGCCATGCGCCGCCGCCAGCAGGTGCAGGTCATGGTTGCCGAGCAAGGCCAGGATGCTGCCGTCCGAGGCCATGCAGCGGCGCAGGGTCTGGGCTGAGTCGGGGCCCCGGTTGACCAGGTCGCCGAGCAGATAGACCGTGTCGCGGCTGGGGGAGAAGTCGATTTTGGCCAGCAGACGGCCCAAAGCGCTATCGCAGCCTTGGATATCGCCGATACAGTAAAGTGACATGCTTGTAGAACTACCTGTGAACTATTTTGTTAGACGTACTCTTGATCGCGCTTTTGACCTTGCTCAACGGGGTCTTTGCCATGTCCGAGCTGGCGCTGGCCAGCAGCCGCAAGTCCCGTTTGCTGGCCATGGCCGAAAGTGGCGACAAGGGCGCCAAGGCGGCGCTGGATCTGCTCAGCAATCCTACCCAATTTCTATCCTCGATTCAGGTGGGTATCACCTCGATCGGCATGCTCAACGGTATTTTCGGTGAGGCGGCGTTCAGCGATGGGCTGGCGCAATCGCTGATCACCTGGGGTATGCCGGCCTCGGTTGCCTCGGTGGTGGCCACGACCACGGTGATCATTGTCATCACCTTCATGACCATTGTGTTTGGCGAGCTGGTGCCCAAGCGCATTGGCCAGATGTACCCCGAGGCGTCGTCGCGCATCATTGCGCTGCCGCTCACCTGGGTGTCGCGCATTGCCAAGCCTTTTGTCTGGCTACTGGCCATCTCTGCGCAAGGCGTGCTGCGCCTGCTGCGCATCAAGGATGAATCGGACCGCGCGGTGACCGAAGAGGAAATCGTCGCCAGCCTGGACGAGGGGCGAGACGCCGGCGTGATCGAGCACCACGAACACCAGATGGTGCAGAACGTGTTCCATCTGGATGACCGGCCGCTGATCTCGATGATGGTGCCCCGGGGCGATGTGGAATGGCTCGATGCCCATCTGACGGTGGCCCAGGCCTTGCACGAGGTGCGGGCCTCCAGCGGCAAGGGTGCGCATTCCTGGTATCCGGTCTGCCGCGAATCGCTGGACAATGTGGTGGGCCTGGTCAGCGTGGCGCAGCTGCTCGACGTCGTTGATACGCACAACACCGCGATTGCCAAGGTGGCCGTGGCAGCCAGCTATGTACCCGAAACGCTCAGCGGCTTTGAACTGCTGGAGCAATTCCGCGCCCGTGCGGGCCGCATGATTTTTGTCGTTGATGAATACGGGGTGGTGCAGGGCATCATCACGCCGCGCGATGTGCTCGAAGCCATTACCGGCGAGCTCAAACCCGGCGCTGCCAGCGAGGCCTGGGCGGTACAGAATGACGACGGCTCCTGGTACCTCGATGGCCTGATGCCGGTGTCCGAATTGAAGGCGCGTTTGGAAATCAAGGAGTTGCCCGATGAGGACAAGGGCCGCTATAACACCTTGGCCGGCATGCTGATGGCGGAATCAGGCCATCTGCCACCTTTGGGGGAAAAGATTTATTGCGCGGGCTGGGTATTTGAGGTGCTGGCGCTGGAGGGCAAGCGCGTCGACAAAGTAATCGCGAGGCTGGACGCGATGGCACTTGATTACTAAACGTTACAGATGTGTAGATCCAGGTTTACCATTCCTTTAAATATAAAAATGTGTGGACTTACTCGGTTATTGCATTTTTAGGTATACTGCAAGCGTTAACTGAATTGAATGGATATTAAACATGCCTACTTTGAAGGAAATCGATGCCCAACTGGCAGCCCTGCAACAACAGCGTGAAGAAGTTCGTCGCAACGAACTGAAGACCGCTGTAGACCAGGTGCGCAAGCTGGTGGCAGATTACGGCCTGACCGAACAGGATGTATTCCCTCCTGCACGCGGCCGCTCGGCTTCCGCAGGCTCCAAGGTCGCTCCCAAGTACCGCGATCCCGCTACGGGCGCTACCTGGACGGGCCGTGGCAAGGCGCCAAAGTGGATTGAAGGCCAGGATCGTGAAAAGTTCGCGATTTAAGTTGGACATCCTTCAAAGAAAAACCTGCTTCGGCAGGTTTTTTTTCGTTGCGGAGTCGACGGGTTGGGCAGCTTTATAAAAATTAGCACATATCTTCTTAATTTCTCCTATTTTTGTAGGAGTGGATTGTTGCTAACTATCCGCCCATCCATCCGTCATATCTGAGCGGTGCTAAATGTATGCAATTGCTCATAGTGCCTTACTATAATTGCATTTAACAATCTATAGGCTTATTCATTTTTTTTACGATTTTGTAGATTCTGTGGAGATTGGGTTGCGGGTGGACGGCTGCTGGAGTGGTTCGCATTTCGCTGGCTTGGCAACCGGCCTGGATGCTTAACCGGCCTGGATGCTTAATCGGAATGCGCAAATCGTATGGCGATCACACCTGCGATCGCAGAGGCAATTGCAGGGCTTAGCCTTTGGATGACATATGCAAGACCTGGCCCGGGAGTAGACTGTTTGCAGCGTTCAGTCTAATACCCGCAAAACAGGAGTCACGATGAAATCAGGTGCTCATGAGACAGCGCAGCATGCGTTCGCCTCGACCTTCAAATCCCTCTCGATCCCTTCGTCCAAGAAGTCGGAAAAAGGCAGCAAAGGCAAGTTCTACTCGCTGCCCGAACTGAGCAAGCAATTCCCCAATATCCAGCGCCTGCCGATGTCCCTGCGCATCGTGCTGGAGTCGGTGTTGCGCAACTGCGATGGCCAGCGCGTGCTGCCCGAGCATGTCGAGCAGTTAGCCAACTGGAAGCCGCAGGCCGAGCGCACCGAGGAGATTCCTTTTGTTGTCGCGCGCGTGGTGCTGCAGGATTTCACCGGCGTGCCGCTGCTCGCTGACCTGGCGGCCATGCGCAGCACGGCCGAGCGCATGGGCAAGAACGCCAGCGCCATCGAGCCGCTGGTGCCCGTCGATCTGGTGGTGGACCATTCGATCATGGTGGACTACTACGGCAGCAAGAACGCGCTGGACCTGAACATGAAGCTGGAGTTCGAGCGCAACAACGAGCGCTACCAGTTCATGAAATGGGGCATGCAGGCCTTTAACACCTTTGGCGTGGTGCCGCCGGGCTTTGGCATCGTGCACCAGGTCAATCTGGAATACCTGGCGCGCGGCGTGCACCAGGACAAGCAGCATGTCTACTACCCCGACTCGCTGGTGGGCACCGACAGCCACACGACGATGATCAATGGCGTGGGCGTAGTGGCCTGGGGCGTGGGCGGTATCGAGGCCGAGGCGGCGATGCTGGGCCAGCCGGTCTACTTCCTCACCCCCGATGTGGTGGGCTTTGAGCTCTCGGGCAGCTTGCGCGAAGGCGTGACCGCCACCGATCTGGTGCTGACCGTCACCGAGATGCTGCGCCGCGAAAAGGTGGTGGGCAAGTTTGTCGAGTTCTTTGGCGAGGGCACGCGCAGCCTGTCGGTGCCCGACCGCGCCACCATCGGCAATATGGCGCCCGAGTACGGTGCCACGATGGGCTTTTTCCCGGTCGATGACAAGACCATGGACTACTTCAAGGGCACGGGCCGCAGCAAGGCCGAGATCGCAGCGTTCGAGGCCTACTTCAAGGCCCAGGGGCTGTACGGCGTGCCCAAGGCGGGGGATATTGACTACTCTCAGGTCGTGCGTCTGGACCTGGCCACGGTGGCGCCGAGCCTGGCGGGTCCCAAGCGGCCCCAGGACCGTATCGAGATCGGCCAGGTCGCTGCCAAGTTCGATGCGCTGTTCAGCGCGCCTGTCGCGCAAAACGGCTTCAACCTGCCAGCAGACCAGCTGGCTCGCCCGGTCAAGGTGCATATCAATGGCGCTGGCGAGACCGCCGAGCCGTCTGCCAAGCCCTTGCCAGCCGGCTCGCCGCGCAATGCGGTCGAGATGGTGGCCAACAAGCCGGCCGTGGTGGATGCAGAAGCGGCACTGGATGCGGCCGATGCCCATGCCGAGCGCATCGAAGGGCGCGATGTGGACCTGCACAACGGCGATGTGCTGATTGCCGCCATCACCAGCTGCACCAACACCTCCAACCCCAGCGTGATGCTGGCTGCGGGCCTGCTCGCCAAGAAGGCCGTCAAGGCCGGGCTGCGTGTGCAATCGCACATCAAGACATCGCTGGCCCCTGGCTCGCGCCTGGTAACCTTGTATTTGACCGAGTCGGGGCTGCTGCCCTATCTGGAGCAGCTGGGCTTCAATATCGCCGGTTATGGCTGCACCACCTGCATCGGCAATGCCGGTGATCTGCTGCCCGAATTCAACAGCGCCATCCAGCACCATGACCTGGTCTGTGCGGCCGTGCTGTCGGGCAACCGCAACTTCGAGGCGCGCATCCACCCCAATATCCGCGCCAACTTCCTGGCCAGCCCGCCGCTGGTGGTGGCCTATGCGATTGCCGGCAATGTGCGCAAGGACCTGATGACCGAGCCGGTCGGCCAAGGCAAGAACGGCCGCGACGTCTATCTGGGCGATATCTGGCCGACGACCGACGAGGTGCAGAAGCTGATGAAATTTGCGATGAACGGCAAGGCTTTCCGTGCCAACTACGAAAAGGTCAGCAGCGAGCCGGGCAAGCTCTGGGAGAAGATCAAGGGCGTGACCGGCGCCACCTACACCTGGCCGGACAGCACCTATATTGCCGAGCCACCCTTTTTCAAGGATTTCTCGCTGGCAGCGCCCGAGCCCGGTGCCGAGCAGCGCGACAATGCGGTGCGCAAGGCCCGGGTAATGGCGCTATTTGGTGATTCGATCACCACCGACCATATCTCGCCCGCTGGCTCGATCAAGGACAGCTCACCGGCCGGCCAATGGCTGCTGGCCAACGGCGTCAAGAAGAGCGACTTCAACAGCTACGGATCGCGCCGGGGCAACCATGAGGTGATGATGCGCGGCACCTTTGCCAATGTGCGCATCAAGAACCAGATGCTGGCGGCTGGGCCGGACGGCTCGCGCGAAGAGGGTGGCCTGACGCTTTACCAAAATCCGGGCGAGGAACAGGGCAGCAAGCTCTTCATTTACGATGCCGCCATGCGCTATATGGCAGCGGGCACGCCCACCGTGGTGTTTGCCGGCGAGGAATACGGCACCGGCTCCAGCCGCGACTGGGCGGCCAAAGGCACCCAGTTGCTGGGCATCAAGGCGGTGGTGGCGCGCAGTTTTGAGCGCATCCACCGCGCCAATCTGGTGGGCATGGGCGTGCTGCCGCTGCAGTTCAAGCAAGGCGAGAGCTGGGAGACGCTGAAGCTGCGCGGGGACGAGCTGATCGACATCGTGCCCGACCCCTCGCTCGCGCCGCGCAGCAAGGCCAAACTGGTCATCCAACGCGCGGATGGCAGCGTTACTGAAGCCGAGCTGGTGTTGCGTATTGACACGCCTATCGAGGTCGAATACTACAAGGAGGGCGGTATACTGCCCTTCGTTTTACGCCAGTTGCTGTAAGAGTTGACCTACGCGCGACTAACACGGGCCTTGTTTGCAACGAGGCCCGTTTGCATTTGTTGACCGTTACTGGTCAAATAGATGGACGTTAGTTTACTTTTAATTACATTTAGCCAACTATGGCCCACCCCTACACCCCCTTGTCGCTAGGCAGGCGCATGCACGAGATCCACACGCGGATCATGTGGTGTTTGCTCGCTGGCGGGGTGCTGTTGGCGGGGCTGGTGTCTACCGATGCGCAGGGCGTGGGCTTTGCCCGGGCGCTGCAGACCTGGGTGCAGGTCTTGCTGCTGCTCGCTGCCCTGGCCACCCTCGGCTGGGGCGGGCGCCTGCTGCTGCAGGGCAGCGGTGGCAGTGCGTTCATGGGCCGCCCGCTGTGGGTCTGCAGTGCCGTCGCGTTGGGCGGTTTTGCGGTGGTGCTGGCACTGCCGCTGCGCTTGTCTGAACACGGCAGCCGGCCCGCCTTGTGGATGGAGCTGGCAGTCAACCTGTTGCTATCAATAAGCCTATTGATAGTTTCCATAGATTTATTGTCGTCTGCGCGGCGCAACAGCCCGGGTACCGTGGCCCGGGCCAGCCAGTGGCTGTACCTGCAAAGCAATAGCGCGGTGCTGACGGCGACGGCGCTCTTGGTGGCGGTGACGGCGGTGGTCGCGCAAGGCCTGGTCGATCTGGACGGCGTGCGCCGCTATGTCTTGCCGCTGGGTATGCTGGCCTGCTGCGCCTGGGCTGCGGTACAGAGCCGCCATTTTGCCGGCCAGTCCGGCCGCTGGACGGTGTTGAGACTCGCGGCCGCCTTGGCCGTGGGCGCAGCGGCCATCCTGCTGGGCGCGGGCAGCCACTGGGCGATGCTGCTGGAGCAGGCGGCCTGGTGCTATGCGCTGTCGGTGCTGGCTCTGGTGTTGATCATGGCCTCGCTGCGCCACAGCCTGGTGGGCTGGGCCTCGGCCCACCCGGCGCGCCTGCAGGGCGAGGAATGGCTGGAGCAGGCCCCCATCGGTGTGGTGCGGGTTGACGGCGCAGGCGCCATCGTGCATGCCAACCGCACCCAGCTGGACTGGCTGGGCGTGTCCAGCCTGGTGGACCAGCCCTGGACCGCGGCGCTCGCCCCCAGCCTGCGCAGCCAGGCCCCCGATTGGCTGGCACGCTTGCGCGCAGGACAGTCGCTCGCCTTTGAGCAAAGCATTGATACACCCCAGGGCCTGCGCCACTTCCAGACCGATATCCTGGTCGCCCCGCAAGGGCGCGATGCGCATGCCTTCATGCTGCTCTCGCACGATGTGTCGATGCAAAAGCTGATGGTCGGCCGCGTGCAGGAGCAGCAGTCGCAGCTGGTGTCGCTGGTCAGTGCCATCCCGGACCTGGTCGTGCTCAAGGGGGCCGATGGGCGCTTCTTGCACTGCAACCAGGCGTTTGAGCGCCTGGTGGGCCTGGCACACGCGCAGATCATTGGCCGCACGACTTCGGACCTGGGCCTGCAAGGGCGCATGCCCTCTGACTGGGAAACCGACCTGCGTGCGCGCAACAGCAACACGCCCGTCGTCTACGAAGAGACCTTGCAGTTTGCCGACAATGGCTACCAGGGCCGTTTCGAGATCACCAAATCGGCCATTCGCGCCGCCAATGGCGAGGTCACCGGCCTGCTGTGCATCTGCCGCGACCTGGCCGAGCGCAGCCGCGCGCGCAAGGAGATCGAGCGCCTGGAGTTCTTCGATGTGCTCACCGGCCTGCCCAACCGCCGCATGCTGATGGACCGGCTCGAATGGTCGATCATCGCCTGCAAGCAGCGCGGCACCTATGCGGCGCTGCTGTTCATCGATCTGGACAATTTCAAGGACCTCAACGATTCGCTGGGCCACCAAAAGGGTGACCGGCTGCTGTGCGAAGTGGGCAAGCGCCTGATTGCCAGCGTGCGCAGCGGCGATGTGGTCGCGCGCTTTGGCGGCGACGAGTTTGTCGTGCTGGTCGAGAACCTGGGCGCCGAGCGCGTGCAGGCCGAAGCCCATGTGCGCTCGGTGGTCGAGCATGTGATCACCCGTTTCAAGCAGCCCTTTGTGCTCGACGGCCAGTCCCACCACAGCACGCCCAGCATTGGCGTGACGGTGTTTGGCGACCATGAATCGCTGACGGTGCAGGAGCTGCTCAAGCGCGCCGACCTGGCGATGTACGAGGCGAAATCGGCCGGCCGCAACACGCAGCGCTTCTTTGATCCGCAGATGCAGGCCATCGTCAACGCGCGTGCCAATCTGGAAAGCGACCTGCGCCAGGCCATCCACGACGGCGAGCTGCAGGTCTACTACCAGCCGGTGATGAATGGCAGCGGCAGCCTGGTGGGCGCGGAAGCCTTGGTGCGCTGGCGCCACCCGGCGCGTGGCCTGGTCATGCCGATCGAGTTCATCGACCTGGCCGAGCAGACCGGGCTGATTGTCGACCTGGGCAACTTCGTGATGCGCACCGCCTGCGAGCAGCTGGCGCTGTGGGCGGCCAGCCCCTCCACCCAGGCGCTGACCATGTCGGTCAATGTGAGCCCCCGGCAGTTCCACAACCAGGGCTTTGTCGATGAGGTGCTGGGCATTGTGGCGCAGACGGGTGCCAACCCCGCACGCCTGAAGCTGGAGCTGACCGAGAACCTGCTGCTGGGCGATGTCAATGAAACCGTCAACCGCATGCGCCAGCTCAAGGAGCGCGGCGTGGGCTTCTCGCTCGATGACTTTGGCGTGGGTTATTCGTCGCTGTCCTACCTCAAGCGCCTGCCGCTCGACCAGCTGAAGATCGACCGCAGCTTTGTCAGCGATGTGCTGAGCGACGTCAGCGATGCGGTGATTGTGCGCACCATCCTGGCGCTGGCCCAGAGCCTGGAGCTCGAAGTGGTGGCCGAAGGTGTGGAGAACTCCGAGCAGGTGGACTTCCTCGTCAGCAACGGCTGCAAGCGCTTCCAGGGCTTCCATTTTGGCCGTCCGGTGCCGATTGGCGAGTTCGAGCGCCTGCACGGCTTCGCCAGCTTCCGGCCGGCTTGAGCTGCCCCATCGCCGGGTGCTGAAGCCAGCCACGAGGGCTGTTGCGCTAGCGCACAAGGCGGGCCCTGCAATCTGGGCACAATGGCGGTATGCATGAACAGATTTTGATCGCTGGCGGCGGCATCGGCGGCCTGGCCGCTGCGCTGGCCGCCATTCGCGCGGGCACCGAGGTGCGCCTGTTTGAGCGTGCTGCGCAGTTCAGCGAAGTGGGCGCCGGTGTGCAGCTGGGCCCCAACGTCGTGCGGCGCCTGCAGGCCTGGGGCCTGCAAAGGCCGCTGCAGGCGGTGGCAGCCTTTCCGCAGGCGCTGGTCTCGCGCAATGCCATCAGCGGGCAGGAGCTGGCCCGGCTGGACCTCGGCGCGCAAGCGGTGGCGCGTTACGGCGCAGCCTATGCCACCATCCACCGCGCCGACCTGCACCAGCTGCTGCTCGATGCGGTGCGGCCCAGCGCCGATCTGCACCTCAACCTGTACAACGCCGTGGACTACCACGAGGACAACGGCCGCGTCGTCACCATCACCACCAAGCAGGGCAAGCAGATCGAGGGCGATGCGCTGGTGGGAGCCGATGGCATCTGGAGCCGCACGCGGCTGCGCCTGCTCCATGATGCGCCCCCGCGCGTGACGGGCCACCTGGCCTACCGGGCGCTGGTGCGCCAGAGCGATCTGCCGGCGGCCTGGCGCACCGACGTGGTCAGCGCCTGGATGGGGCCGCGCTTTCATGCGGTGCAGTACCCCGTGCGCGGCGGCGACATGCAGAACCTGGTCATCATTGTCGAGGGCGCCGCGCCCGATGACCTGGAGCACTGGGACCATGCCGGCAACGGCGCCGATCTGCAGCGGTGCCTGGCCGGTGCGCACCGCCAGCTGCTGGGCCTGGTGGATGTGGTAAATGCCACAGGCGCTGCCTGGCGGCTCTGGCCGCTGGCAGACCGCGCACCGATGACTGGCCCCCAGGAGATGGCGCAAGGCCTGGTCGCGCTGCTGGGCGACGCCGCCCACCCGATGCGGCCCTACCTGGCCCAGGGTGCGGGCATGGCGATTGAAGATGCGGCCGAGCTGCAGCGTGCCTTGACCATGCACGACCTGGAGATGCCGCTGCGCCTGCGGCGCTATGCGCTCAACCGCTGGCAGCGCAATGCCCGGGTGCAGGCGCGCGCGATCCGCAATGGTGAGATTTTCCATGCACGCGGCCTGGTGGCCCTGGGGCGCGATACGGCGCTGCGCGCCATGGGCGCCAAGCTGATGGATGTGCCCTGGCTGTACCGGGGTGATGGCTCATCGGCCTCGGCGCTGTAGCGCGGGCGCGCCAAGCCGCGCCAGGCCCGATGGGGCCTAATGGCGTGCCGGGGCCTGTTGCGCCAGCAGCAGCGGTGACTGCGGCAAAAAGCGGAAGGCCAGGCAGCCCAGCATCAGCATGCCGGCCACAAACAGCATCACATACTGGTAGATCTCGCCGCCGTGCTGCTGCGCGTAGGACGCGACGATGCCCGAGAGCCACTGCATCAGCGCCACACCCAGGAACATCGCCATCGTGTAGACCGACAGCGCGCGGCCGGTGGTCTCCTTGGGGTAGGAGGAGCGCACATCGGCGTACTGCAGCACCGAGTAGCCCGAGGCCAGGCCCATGAACATGATCAGCGCCACGGTGGCCGCAGCATGGTGCACAAAGGCCAGCGCGCAGAAAGTGCAGGCCATCACGGCCGCCCCGGCGATGATGCGGCGCCGGCGGCGTGCCGGGCCCGGGTCCAGCCGGCCAAAGACCGATGGCGTGAACAGCGAGATCATCGACACCACCAAGGCCACATTGCCGGTCGCCACCAGCGAGAAGCCATAGCGGTCGATCAGCATCGGGCTGAGCCAGAGCCCGCGCACCGTCAGAAACGAGGCATAGCCCACCATGCCCATGATGGCGATGGCCCAGGTATGGGGCACCAGCAGCAGGCCGCCAAAACCCTTGACGGCCGTGAGCCAGCTGGGCTTGGGCAGGTCATCGCTGGGCAGATGCGGTTCGTGCACGCGCAAAAAAATCGCTATCCAGGACAGCGCGCAGAGCACGGCCAGCAGGCCAAAGCCCCAGCGCCAGCCGTAGTGCTGCACCAGCCAGGCCAGCGGCGTGCCGGTAAACAGCAGGCCCAGGCCGCCCACGCCCATGCCGACGCCGGACATGAACGCAAAGCGGTCGCTCGGGAAATGGCGCGCAATGAACATCGTGCAGGCCAAAAAGGCCGGTGAGCAGCCAATGCCGATCAGCAGCTGGCCCAGCATCAGCCCGTGGTAGCTGGGCGCGAGCGCCGAGATCAGCGAGCCGGCAATGGCCAGCGGGAAGGCGGTGAGCACGGTCTTGCGCAGGCCATACAGGTCCATGCCCACGCCCATGAACAGCTGCGTGACGCCGAATGACAGGCCAAACAGCCCGGCAAAGGCGCCCAGCGACTCCGCTGACAGCCCGAAATCGGTGCGCAGCCCATCGGCAATGATGGAGGTGACGGTGCGGAAAGCCTGGCTCAGTGAGAAGGCCGACAGCAAGGTCAGCAGCATGGCCCAGAGCAGGGTGGACGAGGGCGCCGCAGGGCGCCCGGTGGGGGAGGGTGTAGGTGGGACCGGCATGGCTGAGAGTGCGGGCAACAAGCCAGGGCCAGAGGGTGCCGGTCCTAATAGAGTCACCAACATAACCTTTGATACGTCGTTCTCAAGCCTTGCCGTACCTCTGTACTGTCTGCGGCTTGATGCCTCGTCTCAACCGCAAACCTTCGGTTTGCTGGGTGATGTCAGTGCCTCTTAATATGCGCCATTGGCCAGCAGGGGGCTGGCGCGGCTTGTTATATGCGACTGCCACTATAGAGGACTCTGGCCGGCTCTGCACGGCGCAGTGTCACTTGGGGCAACCCCTGGGTGGGGTTGAGGCAGCTTACAGGTTGGTGCGCAGCGACCAGATCTCGGGGAAGAGCACGACATCAAGCATTTTCTTCAAGTAGCTCACGCCGCCGGTGCCACCGGTGCCGCGCTTGAAGCCAATCACGCGCTCGACGGTGGTGAGGTGGCGGAAGCGCCAGAGGCGGAAGGCATCTTCGATATCGGTCAGCTTCTCGCCCAGCTGGTAGAGGTCCCAGTATTTGTGCGGATCGCTGTACACGGTGATCCAGGCCTGCTTGACCCCTTCGCTCTCGGCGTACGGCTGCGTCCAGTCGCGCTGCAGCGCCTCGGCCGGCACGGCAATGCCTTCACGTGCCAGCAGCTGCAGCGCAATGTCGTACAGCGATGGCGACTCGTAAGCCGCCTGCACCTGGGCCAGCAGGTCTGCCCGGTGTGCATGGGGCTTGAGCATGGCGGCGTTCTTGTTGCCCAGCGAGAACTCGATGCAGCGGTACTGCGCGCTCTGAAAGCCGCTGGAATTGGCCAGGTAGGGGCGCATGGCCGTGTACTCGGGCGGGGTCATGGTCGAGAGCACGGTCCAGGCATTGACCAGCTGTTCCATGATGCGCGAGACGCGCGCGAGCATCTTGAAGGCCTCGGGCTTGGTGTTGTCTGCCGGGTTGGCCATGGCCTGCATGGCAGCGCGCAGCTCATGGAGCATCAGCTTCATCCACAGCTCGCTGGTCTGGTGCTGCACGATGAACAGCATCTCGTCGTGCGCGGGCGACAGCGGGTGCTGGGCGTTGAGGATCTCGTCCAGGTGCAGGTAGTCGCCATAGCTCATGTCTTTGCTGAAGTCGAGCTGTGCGCGCTCTTCATGCACAATGGATTCGGGCTTGCTGGGGGTGTCTCGCATGGTGTGTGGGGCAGTGCAAGCGGCGTCAATTGCAGCGCAAGAATGGCACTGCACAACCGGGCCGCAAGGCCTAAAGTGGCTGCATCGATTGTACTGAGGTGATTCGCATGAAACCGTCTGCCCCATCCACACCCAGCGCCACTTCGGAGGCCGTGCCGGCGCGCGGCGCTGCCGCTTTGGCCGCCTCCCGCGCGCAGCAAACCCTGGCCGATCCGCGCTGGGCCGATGTACAGGGCCGCCAGGCTGCAGCCGATGGCCGCTTTGTCTATGCGGTGCGCAGCACCGGCGTTTTTTGCCGGCCCTCTTGCAGCTCGCGCCTGGCCAAGCCCGAAAACGTGCAATTTTTCGACACCGCAGCGCAGGCCCAGGCCGCCGGCTACCGCGCCTGCAAGCGCTGCCAGCCCGAGGCGGCAGCCAAGCCCGGTCATGTGGCCTTGATGACCCAGCTCTGCGACTGGATCGCCACGGCGGAAGACGAGCCCAGCCTGGCCGAGTTGGCCGAGCGTGCCGGCATGAGCCCCTTCCATCTGCAGCGCGTCTTCAAGGCGGCCGTCGGTGTATCGCCCAAGGCCTATGCCAAGGCCCAGCGCCGCCAGCGCCTGCAAACCGCGCTGGGCGATGCGCAAGAGGCGCCCCGCGTCATCGATGCGATCTTTGATGCCGGCTTTGCCAGCACCGCGCAGCTCTACCGCGACAGCCAGGCCGTGCTGGGCATGACCCCGCGCCAGTACCGCACAGGGGGCGCCGCGCAGCAGATCCGCTTTGGCGTGGCCGAATGCAGCCTCGGCCCCATCCTGGTGGCCGCCACCGCGCAGGGCATTTGCGCGATCTTGCTGGGCGACGATGCCGATGCGCTGGTGCAGGACCTGCAGCAGCGTTTTCCCAAAGCCCAGTTGGCCGGGGGGGATGCCGCCTTTGAGCGCTGGATGGCCCAGGTCATCGGCTTTGTCGACGAACCCACGCGCGGCCTGGCGCTGCCGCTGGATGTGCGCGGTACCGCTTTTCAGCAGCAGGTCTGGCAGGCGCTGCGGCGGATCCCCGTCGGCAGCACTGTCAGCTACAGCGAGCTGGCGCGCAAGCTGGGCATGCCCCAGGCCAGCCGTGCGGTCGCTGGCGCCTGCGCGGCCAATGCGATTGCCGTCGCCATTCCCTGCCACCGGGTGGTGCGCAATGATGGAGGCCTCTCCGGCTACCGCTGGGGCGTGGACCGCAAGCGCGCATTGCTGCAGCACGAGGCCGAGCTGGCACCGCAGGCGCCACGGGTGGCGCGCCATGGCTAAGCGCCTGGCCAGCGCTGCACAGGTTGCGCTGCCGCTGGAGGCTGAGGCCAGCGCAGCGCTGCCGCAATCCGCTGCCCCGGCACAACCCGATGCAGATGGCGCAGATGTAGCCAGTGAGGCAAGCCTGCCGCGCTATGACTGGGCCGCTGTGGGCAGCCAGCTGGACCGCCAGGGCTGGGGCCTGCTACCCGGTTTGCTGGATGCCGCGCAATGCCAGCAGATGGCCGCGATGTATGACGAAGCGGCGCATTTTCGCAGCCGCATCCAGATGCAGCGCCACGCCTTTGGCCGGGGCGAGTACCAGTACTTTGCCTACCCGCTGCCAGCGCTGCTGCAGGCCTTGCGCACGGCACTCTATGCCCGCTTGCAGCCCGTGGCGGAGCAATGGCGCGCGCAGCTCGCAGCCGCCGCGCCGCCTTGGCCTGCGCAGCATGCGGCCTTGCTGGCGCAGTGCCATGCAGCGGGCCAGCGGCGGCCCACACCGCTGCTGCTGCGCTATGGCGCGGGCGACTACAACTGCCTGCACCAGGACCTGTATGGCGAACTGGTGTTTCCGCTGCAGGTGATCGTGCTGCTGTCGCAGCCGGGCGAGGATTTTGACGGCGGCGAGCTGGTGCTGACCGAGCAGCGCCCCCGCATGCAGTCGCGCGTGCAGGTGCTGCCGCTGCAGCGCGGTGATGCGGCCATCATTGCGGTGCGCGAGCGGCCGGTGCAGGGCACACGCGGCAGCTACCGGGTGCAGCACCGCCATGGGGTCTCCACCGTGCTGCGGGGCGATCGCCATACCTTGGGCATTGTGTTCCACGATGCAGAGTAAGCGCTGAAACAGCCCTGACTTTATCGCCCGCAGTCCATCCTCTATAGTGGGGATCCACGGCAGCCGCCGCCATCTACCGACCACGCCATGTCCCTGGAACTGACGACCCAAGTCGCCCTGCCTGCCAACTACCGCCCGCAGGACATGCTGGCCCTGCATGCCCGCGATGCCTTGCAGGCGTCCGAGAAAGTCGAAGGGCTGCGTGTCAGCAAGGGCTTGGTCTGGCAGGGCCAGCCTGCGCTGCTGCAGCTGGAGATGGTGGATGGCGCAGCGCGCGCGGTCGCCAGTTTGGCGGTCGATGGCACAGCGCCGACCGGCAACGACCCCGCTGCACTCGATGCGATGCTGGCGCGCATGCTGGGCCTGGGTGACGGGGCGGACCAGCTGGCGCTGCAGCATGGCCAGCACCCGGTGCTGGGCCCCTTGCTGCTGGCCCAGATGGGCTTGCGCGTGCCCGCCAGCAGCAGCCCCTTCGAGGCCCTGGTCTGGGCCATTACCGGCCAGCAGATCAGCGTGGCGGCGGCGATTGCGCTGCGCCGGCGCCTGATTGCGGCCACGGCCTTGCAGCACAGCAGCGGCATGCTCTGCCACCCCGATGCCGCCGCGCTGGCGGCGCTGACGCCCGAGCAATTGCGGGCAGCGGGCTTCTCGGTCAGCAAGATCGCGACCCTGGAGCGCGTCTGCGCCGCCGTGCTGGACGGCAGCCTGCCGCTCGATGCCTGGGCCGCCCAGCCCTTGCAGGCGCAAGACGCCCAGGCGATTGAAGATGCGCTGCTGGCCATCAAGGGCATTGGCCCCTGGACCGTGCATTACGCGTTGCTGCGTGGCTTTGGCTGGCTGGATGGCAGCCTGCATGGCGATGTGGCGGTGCGCAATGCGCTGGCCCGCTTGCTGGATGTGCCCAGCGTCTCCCAGCGCGAGGCCGAGCAGTGGCTGGGTGCATTTGCGCCCTGGCGGGCGCTGGTGGCGGCCCACCTCTGGGCCAGCCTGTCGGCCAAAAGCTACTGAGGACTGGCTTCAAGGGCCTGCAGCGTATCGCCACTGGCCGGGCGCAGCAGGCCCAGCACCACCAGGGCGGAGACCGTGGCTATCGCCGCCAGCACATACAGCAGCTGGGCAAAGGCCTGGCCATAGGCATGTTGCAAACCCAGCGCAGCTGCCGCATCGGGCTGGGCGGGCAGCCAGGCCAGCGCCTGGCGCAGCTCGCCCATCGCCAACTGCTGGGCGGCGGTTTGCAGGCTGGCCGCATCCAGCACCGCCGGCAGATGTGGGGTGATCAAGCCGGCTAGCATCGCGGTCACCATTGCCAGCGCAATGCCTTCGCCGGCCACCCGCACGGTGCTGAAAATGCCGGTGGCCATGCCCGCGCGCTCCTGGGGCACGAGGCTTACCGACAGCCCATCCATCAGGCCCCAGGGCAGACCCGCGCCGCTGCCGATCAGCAAGAGCGGCAGCACCCTTGCCATGCCCCCGGCATCCACAGGCACCTGCGCCAGCCACACCAGGCCCCCGGCGGCCAGCAGCAAGCCAGCGGCTGAGATAGGGCCGGCGTGGAACCAGCGCGTGAGCCAGGCTGCTACCAGCGGCACC
Organism: Comamonas sp. MYb69; assembly: GCF_037479315.1. NCBI lineage: Bacteria > Pseudomonadati > Pseudomonadota > Betaproteobacteria > Burkholderiales > Comamonadaceae > Comamonas > Comamonas sp. MYb69. The sequence goes on along the minus strand of NZ_JBBGZG010000008.1, from coordinate 8,712 downwards.
ACCAGCATCGGGGCCGACAGCGCCAGCATCCACCAGCCCGCTGCCACCTCGCTGTAGCCGGCAATGCCGATCAGCTGCAGCGGCAGCAGCACCAGCAGCACCACATAGCAGTAGCAGGTCGCAATAGGCAGCACCTGCACACCGATAAAGCGCGGGTAGCGGAACAGGCTCAGGTCCAGCATCGGCCGGGCCACGCGCCGCTCCACGGCGATGAAGAGCAGCAGCGCAAGGATGGATGCCAGCAGCAGCGCGATGACCTGCGGACTGCGCCAGCCCAGCGCGGCGGCCTGCACCATGCCCAGCGTCAGCAAGACCAGCATGCTGGTGAACAGCAGCGCACCGGGCCAGTCCAGCCCCTGGGCCTGCGGGTCGCGCGACTCGCGCATCGCCACCATGCCCACCAGCAAGGCGACCAGGCCCAGGCCAGCGCAGAGCGCAAATCCGGCCTGCCAGCCGGTCTGCTCGATCAGCCAGCCTGTCAGCAGTGGCCCAAAGGCCAGGCCGGTGCCAAAGGTGGTGCCCAGCAGGCTAAAGGCCTGGGCGCGCTGGGCCGGCGCAAACTCCTGCGCCAGTGCGGCCGTGCCGCCGGCCAGCGTTGCAGCTGCGGCCACCCCTTGCAGCGCACGCAGCAGGTCAATCTGCCAGACGCTGCGCGCCAGCACCAATGCCAGGCCCGCGAGGCAAAAGGTCGACAGACCCAGCAAAAACAGCCGCTTGCGCCCCCACTGGTCGGCCAGTGCGCCAGCGGCCATCAGGCAACTGCCAAAGCCCAGCATGAAGGCATTGGTGATCCAGCCCAGGCTGGTGGCGCTGCCGCCCAGTGCACGGCCAATCGCAGGCGTGGCCACGGCCCCGCCAGAAAAGCTGAGTGGCAGCACCAGCGCTGCCAGACAAACGGATGCCAGAACCATCCAGGGCCCGCGCCAGGCGGAGGGTAAAACACGGTACATAGCCAACTCCTGCAAAAACACGCTGTGGAGCTTAATGAGGAATAGATTGCCAATAAACAGGCCGATCGTTGTTTGATTAACAACCAAATTTCCGTAATATGTGCGCATGGACAACATGAACCACATCGCCGCCTTTGTGCAGGCGGCCGAGCGCCGCAGTTTTGTGGCCGCTGCCCGTGCCTTGGGCATCTCGGCATCAGCCGTCGGCAAAAGCGTGGCCAAGCTGGAGGCGCAGCTGGGCACGCAGCTGCTGGTGCGCACCACGCGGCGCGTGTCGCTGTCGCATGAGGGCGAGCTGATGTACACGCACTGGCGCCGCATCCTTGATGACCTGCAGGATGCGCAGGCGCTGCTGTCGAGCACGCAAAGCAGTCCCCGGGGCCTGTTGCGCATTGGCCTGCCCACCATTGGCTACCGCTTCTTGCTGCCGGTGATTCCAGACTTCCGTGCGCGCTACCCGGATATCGCGCTGGACCTGGACTTCAACGACCGGCTGGTCGATGTCGTCGAGGCGCGCCTGGATGCGGTGATCCGCAGCGGGATGCTGGCCGACTCCAGCCTCAGCGCCCGGCGCCTGGGCCTGTTCCGCTTTGTGCTCTGCGCATCCCCCGCCTATCTGGCGCAGCGCGGCCGGCCCCAGCGCCCCGAGGAGCTGGCGGCGCATGACTGCCTGCGTTTTCGCTTTCCCACCTCGGGCAAGCTGCAGCCCTGGCAGATGGGCGGTGACACGGCCGAGGCGCAGCAGGATGCCGCTGCCCACCCGCCGGCGCTGACCTGCAACAACATGGAGGCCTTGCGCGGCGCGGCGATCGGGGGCCTGGGCATCGCCTATATGCCCGATTTTCTGGCCCGCGATGCGCTGGCCGATGGCAGCTTGGAGACGGTGCTGGACGACTGTCTTACCTATTCCGGCCAGTTCAGCATCCTCTGGCCTTCGGGCCGGCTGATGTCGCCGCGCCTGCGCGTGTTTGTGGACTTTGTGGCCGAGCGGCTGTTCCAGCCCCCGTCGCCATAAAGCCCATCGAGGCCAGGCGCCGGGGCATCAGCCGCCGTGTGCCGGAGCTGCCACCAGCAGGATGAAATGCGCAACGCCCCGGCCTTCGTTGGCAAAGTGGTGCTCGGTGTCCATCGCCAGCTGGGCGCTGTCACCCGCCTGCAGCAGCACGGAATCAGCACCGGTAAAGACGCGCAGGCTGCCGGTCTCGACATAAAACACCTCGCGCGTGCCCGGGCGGTGCGGCGCGAAGTGGCTGGAGGTCTGGCCCGGCGGCACCGCATAGTGCAGCAGCTCCAGCCCCGGCAGCGGGCGGGCCAGCGCCAGGCGCACGATACCGGTGTCCTCATGCACAAAGCGCGCATGTTCGCCCGCGCGGGTGATCTGCGCAGGGGCAGGGCTTTGCACCAGATCGCTCAGCTCGCAGCCCAGGCCGCGCGCAATGGCCATCGCGTTGCGCAGGCTCACGCTGAGCAGGCCCCGCTCCACCCGGGACAGCGCCCCGGAAGTCACGCCACTGGCCTGCGCCAACTGGTCCAGGGTGATGGCCAGCTGGGCGCGGCGGGCGCGCACCGCCAGGCCGAACTGCAGGTCGGAGTCCGCGCTGGGTGGGGAGTTTTCAGTCGACATGGATTGACTATATTTCGTGTAGGAAATATTATTTGCCTATATGCAATTTCAACAAGAGCTCTCCCAATGTACCTGTTCTTGAGTGCGTCACCGGTCCTGGCTGTCATCGCGGGGCTGCTGCTGGGGCTGCGTTCGCTGTATGCGGCGCTGATCGGGGTGGTGCTGGCGCTGGCCGGCTGCCTGCTGGCTTTTCCGCTTAGCGGGCCTGCGGCGCTGCAGGCCGTGACCAGCTGGCTGCCGGTGCTGGTCGAGGTGCTGCTGATTGTGGGCGGGGGCCTCTTGCTGTCCGAAGTGCTGCGCGCTGCCGGAGCACAAAAGGCGCTGGCGCAGTGGGTGATGGGCCGCACCGGCGAAGGCGTGGGCGCCGTGCTGCTGGTGGTGCATGGGGTCACGCCCTTTGCCGAGTCGCTGACCGGCTTTGGCATTGGCATCACCATCGGCATCCCGCTGCTGGCGCACAGCGGTTTGCCGGCACGCAAGGTCGCGCTGATTGGCCTGCTGGGCCTCTGCGCCGTGCCCTGGGGCTCCATGGGCCCGGGCACCTTGATTGCGGCCACCATGGCCGGGCTCGGCTTTGATGCGCTGGGCGTGGCCTCGGCGGCGGTGAGTGTGATTCCGATGGTGGTCGTCGGTGTGGTCGCAGCGGGGCTGGCCAGTGCGCCGGGCCGGCGTGCGGGGGCCATGCTGCAGGGTGCGCTGTCGGGCCTGGTGCTGGCGCTGGCCATTGGGCTGAGCAATGCGCTGGCAGGCACCTCGGCCGCTGGTGCGCTGGGCGCCTTGCTGATGACCGTGCTCTGGCTCTGGCTGGGCCGGCGGGGTGCCGCTTCCGTGGGCCAGGCTGCTGCGCCGCTGGGCCCTTTGGGTTGGCGCGCGTTGGCCGCCTATGGTTTGTTGCTGCTGGGCGTGCTGGTGGCGGGTGCCGTGCTGCGGGCCTTGCAAGGCGCAGGCGCCTGGCATTTGCTGGCATCACCCGCACTGTGGCTGTTTGTGGCGGCAGCCTGGTTTGCGCGAGGCCTGCCGGCGGCCAGCAGCCTGCAGCGGGTGTGGCAGTCCTGGCGCCAGGTGGCACCCGTGACGGGGCTGTTCATCGTGCTGGGCGTCGTGATGGCGGTATCTGGCATGGCCGCGCAACTGGCCCATGCCTTGGCGCAGGGCGGTAGCGCCTATGTGTTTGCGGCGCCTTTTGTGGCTGCCCTGGGCGGCTTTTTGACTGGCTCCAACACGGGGGCCAATGCGATGTTTGCCGCCACCCAGGCCGAGATTGCGCAGGCCTTGGGCGTCGCGGTGCTGCCCTTTATGGCGGTCCACAATGTCAGTGCAGCGCTGCTGCTGATGGCATCGCCCGGCAAGGTGGAGATGGCCTGCCAGCTGGTGTCCGGGACGGCACAGACTGAGCGCGCCTGGGTGCAGTCCCAGGTGCTGCTGGTCACCGGGCTGGCGGTGCTGCTGATGGCGGTGCTGAATGTGCTGCTCAGCGCTGTGCTGCTGCAGACTTAGGCGCCAAGCTGCCAGCCAGCTCGGGCAGCTGCGGCTGGATTTGCCGGGCCGAGGTGTTGCTGAGCCAGCGGCCCAGGTGCTTGCGCTGGCAGACCTGCAGCTCGCTCAGCAGTGCATGGCTGGGGTCGGGAATATGCCAGCGGCTGCGCAGGTCGGCCTGCATGCGCAGCAGCAAATGGGCGGTCATTTCTGCATCGGCCAGCGCCCGGTGGGCCTTGTCGGCCGGCGGCAGTTGCAGATGGCGCACGATCTTGCCCAGCGAGTGGCTGGGCGCCTCGGGGTAGAGGCGGCGCGACAGCAAGACCGTGCAGGCAAACAGGCTGCCGACAGGCGCTGCGGCCGGGCTGGCTGCGCAGCCTGCGCGCTCCAGCTCATCCAGCCAGAACTTGCTGTCAAACGATGCGTTGTGTGCCACCAGCGGCGCCGTGCCGACAAAGTCCGCTGCCTCGCGCATCACCTGCTCAGCGGGCGCCGCCGCCTGCAGCATTGCGGTGGTGATGCCGGTGAGCTGCGTGATAAAGCTGGGCATGCGCTGGCCGGCATTCATCAGGTTCTGGTAGCGGTCCACAATGCGGCCGTTCTCGACCATGACAATGCCGACCTCGGCCGCCCGCGCGCCATGCGCCGGGCTCATGCCGGTGGTTTCAAAGTCGAGAATGGCGATGCGTTCGGACATGGCGGGGCGGGTGCTGGGCGTGGTCGGCAATCAGGTCACCGCATGGATGCGGTTGAACTCGGGCTTTTGCCATTCGCCCGATTCCAGCACCTGGCGCAGGTGCTCGACCGCGTTCCACACGTCCTCAAAACGGGTGTAGAGGGGGGTGAAGCCAAAGCGCAGAATGTCCTTGTGCGGGCCGTTGCCGCCATCGCCCTTGCGGAAGTCACCGATAACGCCCCGGGCGATCAGCGCCTGCACGATGGCATAGGCGCCGCTGCCCTGGCCGTCCACGCCCGCGCCGTCGTCGCGCGTGAGGCACACCTGCGAGCCGCGCGCAAAGATATCGCGCGGCGTGGCCAGGCCCAGGCCGTAGCCGGCGCAGCGGGTCTCCACCAGCTCGATGAACAGGTCGGTCAGTGCCACGGACTTGCGGCGCAGCGCCGTCATGCCGCCGTATTTCTCGGCTTCGGTAAAGATGTCCAGGCCGCACTGCAGGGCCGACAGCGCAATCATCGGCTGGGTGCCGCACATGTAGCGGCGGATGCCGGCGGCTGGCTGGTAGCCGCTGTTGAAGGCAAACTGCTCGGCATGGCCAAACCAGCCCGACAGCGGCTGCCAGAACTTGTCGGTATGGCGTGCATGCACCCAGACAAAGGCCGGGGCGCCGGGGCCGCCATTGAGGTATTTGTAGCTGCAGCCCACGGCGTAGTCGGCGTTGGCGGCATTCAGGTCCACCGGCACGGCGCCGGCCGCATGGGCCAGGTCCCAGACGGTCAGCACGCCCTGGGCATGCGCATCGCGCGTGACCTGGGTCATGTCGTGCATGTGGCCGGTGCGGTAGTTCACGTGGCTGAGCAGCAGCACGGCCACGTCGGTGGTCAGGCAGGCGGGCAGCTCCTCGGGCTCGATCAGCACCAGCTCCAGGTTGTGCTGCTTGCACAGCGACTCGGCGATGTACAGATCGGTGGGGAAGTTGCTGCGCTCGCTGATGACCTTGGTGCGCGGCGCCGGGTCGGAGAACTCTTGCTGCGACAGGCGGATGGCCGCGCTCAGCACCTTGTAGAGGTTGACCGAGGTGGTGTCGGTGAACACGACTTCGCCGGGCTTGGCGCCTATCCAGGGCGCAAACTGGTCGCCCAGGCGCTGGGGCAGGTCGATCCAGCCGGCATCGTTCCAGCTGCGGATGAGGCCCTGGCCCCATTCACGCTGCACCACATCGGCCACGCGCGCGGCCGTGGCCTTGGGCAGTGGGCCCAGCGAGTTGCCGTCCAGGTAGATCACGCCGTCGGGCAGGTCGAACAGATGGCGCAGCGGCGCCAGCGGCTCATGCTGGTCAACGTCGCGGCAGGCTTCCAAGGTGGTCATGGCTATGTCTCTTTGTCAAGGGTGGCGGGCAGGCGCTGGTGGGTCAGGCGCCTGCCGCAAGGGATGGGGTGGTTCAGACCGAGGCCTGATTGTAGGTGCCGGGCAGCGAGCGCAGCGCGGCGCGCACCGGCGAGGCATCGGCCTGCACGAGCTTGAGCGGCAGCGCGATCAGCTCGTAGTCGCCTTCGGGCACGGCGTCCAGCACCAGGTTCTCCAGCACGCGCATGTCGTGGCGGCGGATGGTCTGGTGGCTGGGCAGGGCCTTGCTGTCGGCCGGGTCGATGCTGGCGGTGTCAATGCCGATCAGCCGCACGCCCAGCGCAGCCAGGCGCTCTACGGTCTCGGCCGCATAGCCGGTCAGGCCCGCATCCCATTGGGTTTGCGGCATCTGCTGGTAGGTGCGCACCAGCACGCGCTCGGGCAGGTCGTCGCGTATCGCGTGTTCGATGTGCTGCCACTCAATCAGCGGGCCGCAGCCAATCGCATGGACCACACGGCAGCGGCCCAGATAGGGCGCCAGATCGACCTGGCCGATGGTGGCGCCATCGGGCGCATAGTGCAGCGGCGCATCGGCGTGGGCCCCTGCATGCGGGGTGCTGGTGATGCTGGCCACATTGACCGGGCAACCCGGCCCGATACTGGCCACCCATTGCTGCTGGTAGGGCGTGTCGCCGGGGAACACCGGCATGCCGACGTAGACGGGCGGCGAGATGTCCCACAGGGTTGGCTCGGAATGAGGCGTGTTTGGCATAGCTATGCAATGTATCAGCGCTTGCGGTACCAGATCAGGTAGACGGCGGTCATCACCAGCAGCATGGGCACGCCGATCAGGGTGGTCATGTGGAACACATCGGTGAAATAGGTGGTGATGATCACGGCCAGCATCAGCACGGCGCCCAGCAGGGTCAGCACCGGAAAGCCCCACATGCGGAACTGCAGGCGCTCGCCCGGATGCTCGCGCTGCCAGCGGCGGCGGAAGAAGAGGTGGGTGACAAACACCATGAACCAGGCAAACATGGCGCCGAACATCGAGATCGACATCATCAGGGTGAGCGACTCCTCGGGCTTGAGCACGTTGAGCACCATGGCCACCGCCATGCCCAGGCAGGAGATCGCAATCGCGCCCATCGGCACGCCCCGGCTGTTGACCTTGCCCAGCGCTGCTGGCGCATAGCCGCCGCGCGAGAGGCTGAACATCATGCGCGAGGTGACATAGAGCTGCGCATTCATCGCCGAGAGGCTGGCCACCAGCACCACAAAATTGAGCACGCTGGCCGCGCCGGGAATGCCGACGATCTCCATCACCTTGACGAAGGGGCTCTTGTCGGTGCTGGCATGGCTCCAGGGCACGATGGCCAGCATCAAAGCCAGCGACAGCAGGTAGAACAGCACCAGGCGCAACACCGTGGTCTTGAACGCCGAGGTGACCGCCTGGCGCGGGTTCTGCGCCTCACCGGCGGCAATCGCGATCGACTCCAGGCTGAGGTAGCTGAAGATGGCGATGATCACCCCCACCCAGGTGCCCCACCAGCCATTGGGGAAAAAGCCCCGGTCTGCGGTGTAGTTGGAAAAACCCACACCTTCGGGCCGCGAGCCGAACACCACATAGGCGCCGATCAGGATAAAGGCGACGATGGCCACGACCTTGACCATGGAGAACACATACTCCATCTGCCCAAAGGCCTTGACGCTGGTGGCATTGACGGCGGCCAGCACGACCGAGAACAGCGCTACCCAAACCCATTGCTCCACCTCGGGGAACCAGTACTTCATGTACTTGCCGACGGCGGTGACTTCCATCCCCACCGCCAGCACCACGGCCGCCCAGTAGGCATAGCGCACCACAAAGCCGGCGAGCGGGCTGAGGTAGTGCTCGGCATAGGCGCCAAACGAGCCGCTGGTCGGGTGCGCGACGGTCATCTCGGCCAGGCACCCCATCAGCAAGAGGCCGATGAGCGCGCCGATGGCGTAGCTGATGAGCACGCTGGGCCCGGCAAAGCCGATGGCAAAGGCGCTGCCCATGAAGAGGCCGGTGCCGATGGCGCCGCCGATGGCGATCATCGTCATTTGGGCTGCAGTGAGTTGCTGCAGCAGCCCGCGTTCGCGGCGGGCAATCGATTCAAAAGGGGACACGGGTGGTTTTGCCTGTTATGCCTGTGGTGGCGCTGGGGCGGCTTTGCGGGCCGCTGGTGCGCGGGGAAGGTGGGGATTTTAGGATTTGTGGGAAATCCATGTTGTCTGGTTTTTGGTTGCCGCCCGATTTGGCCTTATCTTGTTGCTTGCTTGCTTAGCTAGCAGCTGCTGGCCGGGTCTCGCCCCGGCAGGCGAGGTACTTTTCTTGCGCGGCCAAGAAAAGTACCCAAAAGAAGGCCGCCCCTGCTGCTTGCGACCCTTCGCGTTGCGAAGGGCAACCTGTGTCGTGGCGTTTGCGGGGTGTGCCGCGAAACTCTCTACGCGCCAAGGCGCTCCGTTCGGACAGACGCGGCAAGCTAGTTGACGAAGCGGGGGGGCGCGTAGGGGGCCGCGCCCCCCCCCCAACCCCCCCCCCCCCGCGCCAGCAAAAAGGGGGGTTTTGGTTTTCGTGGTTGATGGTGGTGGGTTGGGGGTTTTTTTTGTGG
>NZ_JBBGZG010000007.1:172357-274857 GCF_037479315.1 Comamonas sp. MYb69 | reverse complement strand
TGTCATTGTGTTTACGGACAAGCAGGCTGTCGCCTGCAGTGAATTGGCCGTTTACACAAAATTCTGCACACCCTCCTTTCTCGCCCTTGGAGATACCGAGCCAGGTGCGTGGGGGCGTCGTGTCATTGCTCGTACACATGCGAAGCGCCGTGAAAATGACCCAAAGCTTGGTGCATTGAGCGAGCTCGACTACCTTTGTGCAGTTGATGACTTCAGCCGCATGGGAGCACTACGCTTGCGTAATGCTCGTGGCACTTACCTTGAGTCTGCAGCAGGCAGGCGAACAACGCCTCCAATGCTCGAGCTTGAAAAGATGCTCAGTGCTTCACGGGCTGTTGAACTCGGCAAGGAGACCCCCTAGGACTTGACCTACCTGTGGGGCAAGGGTACATCACTGGGAGGCATGCGCCCCAAATGCAGCATCCTGGACGAAGAGGGACAGCTCGCATTGGTCAAGTTCCCAAGTATCAAGGACGCGCGCAATGTGACCCGTGCGGAGGTGCTGGCACTCAAGCTAGCAGCTCTTGCGGGCATCACCGTCTCGAAGGCACATGTCGCGACGGTGCAAGGCACGCCTGTGGCGGTCATCCGGCGCTTTGACCGTACCCCTGAGGATGCACGCATCCCCTACATGTCAGGAGCCACCTTACTGCGGGAAAGTCGACAGGATGAGCACGCTTACACCCAGGTTCTTGATGCAATGAAGGGAGCCTGCGCCAACTACGTCGCGGATTCTCAAGAACTATGGCGTCGTCCGGTGTTTAACCACCTCATCACCAATGTCGACGACCACCTGCAAAACATTGGCTTCCTCTACATGAGCGATAACAAATGGCAACTCTCGCTAGCGTTCGACATCAACCCGATGCCGGACATGGACCGGGAGTCCAAGGCCTGGCTGAGCGAAGACACGGGACCTATCACCAGCGTGCAGCAGTTGATGGGGTAAGCACCGCGGTTTGCCCTGTCTCGTGAACAGGCTCGCGCAATTGTGCGTAAACAGGTGGAGGCAATTTTCCAGTGGCGCATGGTAGGACAGTCCCCTTACGCCGGCATGGCAAAGCAAGAGCTCGATGAGTTTGCGCCTGCGTTCGAACATCCAAGCTTTGACGACGCCAGGAAATTGGTGGGCCTCTAGGCAGTAACGGCGTGCCTAGCTCAGTAAAGAGACGCAAGCGAGAGAAGAACCTTTAACATGCGAAGTCGGGGTGCGCACTCTGGTTACGGCGATGGACCGACTTGGAAAAGTGCCGTCGCTATTTGCCTTAGATGAAGAAATGCCTCAGCCTCTAACCTTCATCAACAAATGCGGATACGCACCCTCCACATCTTGAAGTGTAGATAGGCCATTTTTCGCCAAAATCCTGGTTACGCGACGTGGCAGCAGACCAGCCAGTAGTATTTCAGAGGTTTGAGTTAGAAGTTTAAGCATGTCGAAGCCATCATGGGCCAGTGCATCGTTCTCCAATAAACCTATCAACGAAGAGGATTGTGGCTATTCCGCAAAGGCTGGGCAAAGGCAATCGGAACTGGCACTGCCCGCTGGAGATGATATATAGCGATGGCACTTCAATTTCTTGTTCATAGAGTTAATGGCATCGCCTCTTTAAGGTGTCTTACAATCAATGCTCAAATTAGAGGAGCATTAGAATTGGTTTCATCACGTCTTATTGCAAAAATTGAATCTGAAGAGCCTTCAATGCGCCTTGCGGTACTTATTGACGCGGACAATGCGCAGGCTGCGGTGATTGATGGTTTACTGGCGGAGATTGCACTCTTTGGTGAAGCAACTGTCAGGCGAATTTACGGTGATTTCACTGCACCGACAAGCGCGTCTTGGAAGAAAGTACTTCAGAAGCACGCCATCAAGCCTGTCCAGCAATTCGCCTACACAACGGGCAAGAATGCTACGGACAGCACCCTAATCATTGATGCGATGGATTTGCTGTATACGCGCAAGTTTGATGGATTCTGCCTTGTAACCAGTGATAGTGACTTCACCGGCCTCGCCACTCGTATTCGAGAAGAAGGACTTACGGTCTTAGGGTTTGGAGAGCAAAAGACGCCTGAGGCCTTTCGCAGCGCTTGCCACAAGTTTGTTCTCACTGAAGTGCTTCGCCCCGCTCTCACGACACACTCATCAGCCATAGAAGCTAAGGCTACCGATTTGAGTTCTGCGCAGAATAGTCCCTCGATTGCAGTTAAGGTTGACTCGCCATCTACCAATTCAACTGGTCAGCCTTTTCCACGTCACTTCGTTCTTCAGGCACTTGAACAATCAAGTAATGACTCTGGATGGGCCCATCTCGGTACTTTTGGCGGATACTTGACAAAACTGCAGCCTGATTTTGATTCGCGTATTTATGGATTTAAAAAACTTTCTGATTTAGTGCGAGCTAAGACGGATATTTTTGAAACCAAAGAAATTATGCCTTCAGGCCAATCACAATCAGTCTTATACATTCGAGCAAAAAGTTAGCTCGACCACTAACAGAATTCGAATTACATTTTTAATTCAAGGATTTAATCAAATGCGACTATCAAATATGCGCAAATGCATTTGAAATTGACTTTCAGTCCCTAAATATAAAATAATCTGACAAATTTTATTAACCTGCATCAAAAAAATGGGCCACATTTTTGGAGGAATGTGCCCCATTGAAAAGCCTGTTAGGACTTTGACATTGTCCTTATATCAGTAGCTGGGTCAAGACTAACGGCTCTTATAAGGATTTTAACTCGCTACATGTATGGCAGCTGTCGACGCGCAAGCCCCAACAGCTGCACCCGCCCCAGTAATGACTGCCGTACCTGCAGCCATCCCGCCTCCACCTGCAGCAAGCGCTCCGCCGCCAATAGCGGCCAAAGACGCGTTCGTGAGTGCTGCACCAGAAAGAGTGCTAATTGCAGTACCAGTACTGGCTGCACCCAAGACACCAATTCCTCCTGCAGCCGCGGCCAAAGTTGGAGCTGCAACCAGTGCTACCCCCCCGGTTGCCACGGTTGCTCCAACTGCAAGCAGTGTCTTGCCAGGGTTTTCAACTACCACATCAACAACGTCGCCAGCAATTTCAGCCGCGCCAGTAATTACATCGCCAGCAATATCAAATGCGCCGCTGACAACATCCCCGAAAAAATCAAAAAGCCCCATGTTAATACCCTCGTTACAGGTTAATGAATGTCGACATGCATTCTCACTGAAAAATGCCTGTCATTTTCAAGGTTCAAGACCTTCGCCAACCATAGCATAGATTGACATTCAATTCATGCTTAAATCGAAGTCCAATGCGCGACTCAATCAATCTTGGACAGTTCGCGACAATTGGATTTGAGTGCACTTGGAGTTTTTAAGGCTCAACACCCCGAGCGGTTTGGGCTTCTGGTCGCGGGGGCGATGACCTCTCCCGTGAACCGCACAGTCTGTACTGTCATGCAAAGGCGCTACTTTTCTCCTTTTTATCCGAGCGGCAAATGCTCGAGCTTGGAGAGTGCCACAAGCTGCGCTTATTACCGTCAGTGATGACAGGCTGCAACTTACTTTGCATGGGATATACCGCCAGTTCTTACGGGAGTGACGGAGCCATTTTCGAGTCAGCGACTACACCTGTATTCAGTCTTAGAAAGGCTGGTAGCATATGGTGTGGTCTCCTGGTAGATTGCCGGATTGGCGGATGATTGTTTGATACCCATCAACTTGGTTTTCGATGCACAGCAGGAAGTGCTGTACATCCCGCAGGCTGAAAGCGACGGAGACCTCATATGCCACGGAGACGCCGGGGCGCAATACGTCAGTATTCGTTACTCCAGACGACTGGCTGAAGCAAGCATAGAGCCTTGGAAGGGCTGCAAATACGACAGCTTTGCCAACGCGCCTTGGCCGAGACTATCAACGGCCTCCACTTGGACGAATTTATCCATCGCCAATGGATGCAGTTGCTAAAGTAGTTCCTCAACTCGATAGCCTTTTTATCGTGCGGATGCAGCACCTGTGTACGTCACAGGTGTTCCCTTGCTCAGTCGGAGCGAAGTCAGTCCCGGCGAATCTTAGCGGATGGACAAGCTTGAAACGCATGCGGAAAAATGCTGTACCTCGTTATCCGCAATATTTTGTGTTGCAATTCGGGTATGCTATCAATTGTCAGCATTATGCTTACAAGATGATATGAGCTCTATGAAGTCCCAGATGGTCAGTGTCCGAGTCCAACCACAGATTCGAGTCGCGCTCCAGTCCGCAGCCAACAGAGAAATGCGTAGCTTGGCTAACATGATAGAAGTCATGGTTGTTGCGTACTGCCGAGCACATGGCTACGCGCTGGAGGGTGTTTCTAACGAGACCTTGCCCAATTCCTTCACGTTGGAGCCTCAACGTGATTGATGCTCGTGAAGAGTTGCTTACGCAGCTCGGTTTTCGGTTTGGAGCGAATGGCCCGCATGCAGCCCGAACGATGATGCTGGATGACCTGTGTATCTTGCTGTCAAACACAGAGCGTCAGGCGACTCGGGAAGACTACATCGCAGCTATTCTTGGTGACAATGTGTTGGGCAAGCCCACTCGTAAATCTCGAGAGCTGGCTTTGAAACATATGACAACGCTGTATGGGCTAGACGAACAGAACGTCGTCTTGCGCGCTCTTCGTCATCTCTGGTTTTCCGATGACGCTGCCCAGCCTATGCTGGCCCTCATCGTTGCGCTTGCTCGAGACCCTCTTCTAAGAAGCACCCGACAGTTCATCCTGAACCAGTCTATTGGCTCACACGTCGCTCGGGAGCACATCCAGGATTGTCTCAGCGCGACCTTTCCGGAAGGGTTCAGTGTAGCCTCACGGAAGTCATTCGCCCAAAACGTAGGCGGAACGTGGACAGCAGCTGATTATCTCCACGGTCACAAGCGCAAATTGCGCGCTCGCCCCGCAATACATCCAGAATCCGTATCAATGTTGCTTTTCATGGAATTCTTGGAAGGACGAACTGGACAGCGCTTATTTTCCTCAGAGTGGGCAAATTTGCCAGGAGTTCCGGTAACTGAGCTTGAGGTGCTAGCTAGTTCCGCTTCTCACAAAGGCCTTTTGGTCTTCATGAATGCAGGTGGGGTGAAAGAGGTGCGGTTTCCCGACTTTGTTACAGCGGAAGAAGAAAAAATCCAGCAGAGGGTTTCCCATGTCATCTAAAGTTTCCAAGCTTATATCTACCTACCGCCAGCATCTCACCGTCCATGGCAAGGCGGGTTGGCCGCCATTCAACGTGTCATTCTTGCGGTCTATGACAAGACAGATGAACTCCGCCTGCGTGCAAATGTCGAGGAGTTCAGCTTGGTTGTTTGGCGGTGAGCGCATCAATGACCACCATTTGAAACGCGCGGTGAAGGATTCTGCAAGGGAGAGAAAAACATGAAGCTAAAAGAAATCAGGCTTGTCAATTTTCGCGGCATTGAGGACATGACATTGCCACTTACCAACAGAACTTCAGCAGTTTTGGGGGTGAACGGTGTGGGGAAATCATCTGTACTAGATGCTTTGGCTATTGCCTTGTCGAATATGACGGAGCGTATTGCAGGCCAAGCTCCCAAGGCTCGGGATATCTCGCCAGACGACATCAAAAATGATGCTGATTACGCGCGTATTCAAGTCACGGCCGACCTGGAAATCCATATGTCAGCCAGCCCAGTTGCGGCGAATGATGTTGGTAGCGCTGACGTTGTCGTGCCACTCACGAAAACAGTCACCACTTGGGCCATAGCGCGTAATAGAACAGCTGGCAAACGCACTGCGGAGCGTAGCAGCGACCTCGACCAACTGAACGAGCAGACCCGTTTGTTCAATGACCGCATGCTATATGCCGAAGCTAATCACAAGCCTACCCATTTACCGTTAGCAGTGTATTACGATGTACATCGAGCCGTGCTGGATGTTCCGTTGCGGGTGAAACAAAAGCTCAAGAACACTCCTCGTGAGGCTTACTACGACGCCTTGGGTCATGGAGGCGCCGATTTTCGAGGATTCTTCGCTTGGTTTCGTGACCGCGAAGATGCAGAAAATGAGCGCATTCGCGACGACCCTAAGTATGTAGACCGCGATTTGCATGCTGTGCGCGCCGCAGTAGAAGCCTTTACTCGCTTCACAGAATTGCGAATTCGACGCAAGCCTTCGCTGCGCATGACAGTAAAGAAGGATGGGGTGGAACTGAATGTGCTGCAGTTGTCGGACGGGGAAAAATGCCTGCTAGCGCTGGTGGGTGACTTGGCGCGCCGATTGAGCCTGCTCAACACAGACAAAGATAACCCATTATTGGGCGAAGGAGTAGTATTGATTGACGAAATTGACTTACACCTGCACCCTAAGTGGCAGCGTTCTGTCGTAGCATCTTTAGAGCGGACCTTTCCAAACTGTCAGTTCATTATTACCACTCACTCGCCGCAGGTGGTGGGGGAGTTACCGCCGGAAGCTTTGCTTCTGTTGCGCAATGGAGAGTTTCTAGGTCATGCGGAGCGCTCTTTGGGTCTACGTAGTGGAGAGGTGCTTGAGGAGTTGATGGAGGGTGCATCCCGTAATGAAGTGGTGAATAAACGGCTTCGTGACATTCGTGTCTTGCTAGATGCAGACAGGATTAATAGTTCCAAAAAATTCCTGAATTTGCTACACGAAAAAGTGGGCGACATTCCTGAAGTATTGGAATTGAAGGCAGCTATCCAGAGTCTGCAATGGCTGGAGGATGACGGCGAATGAAAACCATCCTAAAAGGACCACGGCCTCAGGAGTTGATTAATTGGGAGCTGGAAAACGCAGCTCTGCCTGAGAATTTGATTTATGGTGAAGGAGGGTTCCCGTCGGAGGCTGTACGTCAAAGCCTGTTAGCGGAGCAGTTCCATCTGTGTGCTTACTCTATGCGTTGTCTTCCAACAGCATCAGAGTGTGAAGCTCAAAAAAAGGACACGCGAAGCTCATGTCACATAGAACACCTGCTTCCTCAATGTCGCAATGTAGCTGGTGAGGATGTAGATTACGGGAACATGGTGGCTTGTTACCCGTCGAGTCAATCTAAGGTTGCTTGTGAGTTTGGTGCCCACGCTAAAGCGGATTTTGACCCCAGTAAGGGTGGGTTTGTGTCGCCACTTTCGAAGAATGCACAAGAACACTTCAGGTTTGATGAGTTTGGAAACATTCAGGGCAATACAAGCGATGGCTCTGCCACCATTAAAATCTTAAACCTTACCAGCAAAGCATTGGTCAACGACCGTGCAGCCGTTATCAAAGGCTTTTTGCAACCCAAAGGGAGGAAGCTGTCGGCACAGAGTGCACGTCGTTTGGCGCAGCATATCTTTAAACCTGATGCTCGGTCGTGTTTACCCGCCTACTGCGTCGCAATTGCCCAAGTCGCTGTGCAGCATGCCGAACGAGAAGAGCGCAGGGCAGCCCGTATGAAGAAAAAAGGAAGGGCATGATGTCGCATAGCCTCCAATCACCCACGTTGCAACAGCTTGCTCAGACTTTGGCTGATGCCTTGCAAACGGCGGCCAGGGTAAATTCACATACAGCAGTATCTTCTGCTGCTGTGCTGTGGCCCGACAAGGAGCGGCAATGGCAAGCAGCTATGCCATCGCTTAAGCAGCTGATGCCCTGGCTTTTCGAGCTCGGTAGCTACGCCCCGGAACTGCGAAAAGGAACCGCAGTCTGGCTCAAATGCGCGATTGCAGGCGTACTGCCGGAGGTTCAATTCCAGGGTGTGCCGGTCGTATAGGCGTTGTTGCAAAAATCAGGCTGTCGGCTGCGGTAGGCTCAGGAGATGAGTGAGACGAGCTGGGGTCGGGGCAAGTACCGCACAACAAACTGGAAGACGTACAACGCAGCGTTGAAAGAGCGAGGGGACCTGAGCATCTGGCTGGATAGGGAGATGCAGTGGCTGGCCGTGCCTAGCGGCAAGCGTGGGCGCAGTCAAAGTTTCTCAGATGCGGCCATCCAGTTTTGTCTGACCATCAAGTGCTTGTTTGGCCAGCCCTTGCGCCAGACGCTGGGCCTGGTGCAATCGCTATTGCGTATGGCAGGCCTGCCTTGGCCAGTGCCCGACTACAGCACGGTGTGTGGCAGGCAAAACAGCTTGAATGTGCAGGTGCACTACCGAGCAAGCGAGAAAGGCTTACACCGGCTGGCCGCCTCCACGGGCATCAAGTTCTTGGGCGAAGGTGAGTGGAAGACCAAAAAGCACGGTGCCGAGCGCCGCCGCCAGTGGCGCAAAGTGCATCTGGGTATTGATGCCCAGACGCTGCAGATTCGGGCCATCGCAGTCACAACCAATGAAGTGGGCGACTCGCCAATGGCAGCTGACCTGCTAGGCCAAATCCCAAGCAATGAAGAGATAGCTAGCTTTACCGGTGATGGGGCGTACGACACGCAGGATGTACATAAGGCGTGCTACCTGCGGGGAGCCATTCCAATCATCCCGCCACGCAAAGGAGCGAAGCTGCGCAAAGGGCTGGCATTTACTCACCGCAATGAAGCGGTCAAGGCGTGTAGGCTGTTGGGGCGGGCTATCTGGAAACGCTGGAGCGGCTACCACCGAAGGTCTCTGGTGGAGACCAAGA
Source organism: Comamonas sp. MYb69 (assembly GCF_037479315.1). Taxonomy (NCBI): domain Bacteria; kingdom Pseudomonadati; phylum Pseudomonadota; class Betaproteobacteria; order Burkholderiales; family Comamonadaceae; genus Comamonas; species Comamonas sp. MYb69. The sequence goes on along the minus strand of NZ_JBBGZG010000007.1, from coordinate 266,282 downwards.
TGAATTGCTTCAAGCGCCTGGGCGAGAAGGTGATGGCCAGGACGTTTGAGCGCCAGGTGACCGAGCTCCACATCCGAGCTTCAATCCTCAATCAATTTACCACTCTGGGCACACCCCAGACGGTCGCTGCTGCGTAAATCCGTCTGGGGCTTGGGGTGGCTCGACCTCCGGGGGATTTATGCAACAAAGCCCCTTGAGGGTATAGACCTGTTTACCTTGAGCATCCTGATAGGTAGCAATCACCTCGAAGGATGAGCCACTTGTGGTCTTTTTGGTTGGCGTTCCTTTCAATTCGGAGCCAATGAGCGTCAGTCCTGGAGGAATGGTTCCCGTTCCAAGTGCCCATGAAACGTCGGTGGGCTGAATAGTGTCAGCCCCATCCCCTGACGCGCCCAGCAGTGTTGAGAAATCCATGCTGTAGGCGCTACCCACCACGGCATCTCTGAGCTGCGCTTGTTGAAGCGTGAGCGTTAGTGGCTCTTTGGGCTCCGGCTCAGTTGTTTCACCTCCACTGCTGCCCGTGGTGGCCAGGGACGGGATAGGTATGTGAACTTTGTAGACGGTGGCTGCATTTGTGGAGGTCCCAAACAATGCAAGGACAGCAGAGGCGATGAGAGAGGCGGCAATCGGGCGCATTGAAACGGCAGGTTAGGTTAATGAACACCTGTCGTAAAGCAACATGGCTTATCGCAGTTCTGTTCTCACTCTCTATCCCTGAAGCTTCAGCAGTTGTGCTCAACCCTGCCTTGAAGCCATTGACTGTTGCGGGCCATAATACTCGCGGCTGCCAACCTCTGCCTGTCCTTGTTCAACCAGAAGGTCAGGCCGCTAAGGCAGTCAATGTCACACTGTACGCTTTCCTGTTTGGGATAGCGTAATGCACCTTTTTTGAGTATCGCTGAGGCTTGCAATTATCATTCGTATGTAACAAAAAACTAAAACGTCGTACATACATGCTTTCTTTTGCTCCAGGTGCCCGTGCTGTTATCCGTGATGAAGAGTGGTTGGTGCGGCGGGTTGACCCGTCAACGGATGGTGGGTGGCTCTTGACTTGCGATGGCATCTCTGAATTGGTCCGAGGACGTGAAGCACTGTTTTTGACAGAGCTTGAAGGCCCCATTGAGGTGCTGGACCCGGCGCAGACCAAGCTGGTGGCCGACACCAGCCCTACCTACAACGCCACCATGTTGTATTTGGAGAGCATGCGCCGGCGTAGCATTGCCAATGATGAGCGCATCCATTTGGGGCACAGAGGGGTGATGAACCTTGTTCCCTATCAGCTCGACCCTGCTTTGCAAGCGCTTCACCAGCCGCGTGCGCGTATCTTGATTGCCGATGCGGTGGGCTTGGGTAAGACGCTGGAAGCGGGCGTGCTGGCGACCGAGCTCATTCAGCGCGGCCGTGGCAAGCGCATCTTGGTGGTCACCCAAAAAGCTATGCTCACGCAGTTTCAAAAGGAATGGTGGAGCCGTTTTTCGATTCCCTTGGTGCGACTGGACTCCTTGGGCTTGGCGCGTGTACGCAACCGCATCCCGGCCAATCACAACCCTTTCAACTATTTCGACCGCAGCATCATCTCCATGGACACACTCAAGAGCAATCTTGAGTACCGCAACTACCTGGAAAACGCATGGTGGGACATCATCGTCATTGACGAATGCCACAACGTGGCTGCGCGGGCGGGTGAATCAGGCCTGTCTCGGCGCGCTCGCTTGGCGCTTTTGCTCTCTAGTCGTTCAGACACATTGATGCTGCTGTCGGCAACGCCCCACGATGGTTCAGCGCGCAGCTTCGCGTCGCTGATGAGCTTGCTCGACCCCACGGCCATCTCTGACCCTGACCACTACACGCCGCAAGACTTCCGCAGCAAGGGCTTGGTGATTCGGCGCTTCAAAAAAGACATTCGTGACCAAGTCTCCTCGGACTTCCAAGAGCGCATCACCACCTGCTTACGCCAAAGCGCCTCCGCTAAAGAAGAGGCCGCCTACCGCGCCTTGCTGGACATTCGCTTCACCCAAGGCGGCAATCACAAAGCGGGCCGCCAGCAAGAGCTGCAGCGCATAGGCATGCAAAAAGCGCTGTTCTCCAGCCCCAAGGCCGCCTTGGAATCCACGCAGCGACGCATTGCCTTGCTGGAAGGTCGCCCAGCCATCTCGGATGACGAACGCATTGAAGTCATTGGCCTGCAAGAGTTTCGGGAAACCTTGCTTACCCTGGTCAACGACACCAGCGCCAAAAGCTTTAGCCGCTACCAAAAGCTGTTGGAGCAGCTGCAATCTAGTGAATTCGGCTGGAGCAAAGACGATGCAGGCGACCGCTTGGTGATTTTCTCGGAGCGCATTGAAACCCTGAATTGGCTCCAAGAGCAGCTCATGCGGGATTTGAAGCTCAAACCCAAGCAATTGGAAGTGCTGCACGGCAGCATGAGCGACATTGAGCAGCAAGAGCTGGTCGAGCGCTTTGGCCGCAAAGACGACCCCATCCGAGTGCTGGTCTGCTCAGACGTGGCCAGTGAAGGCTTGAACCTGCACTACTTCTGCCACCGCTTGGTGCACTTTGACCTGCCTTGGTCCTTGATGACCTTCCAGCAGCGTAATGGTCGTGTGGACCGCTACGGTCAGCAGCATCAGCCGCACATCGTCTACCTGTTCACAGAAACCGTTAACGAGAAGATTCGCGGCGACCTGCGCATTCTGGAAATTCTGGAGCGCAAGGACGAGCAGGCCAATCTCAATTTGGGCGACCCATCGGCCTTCTTGAATGTTTACGACCCTGAAAAGGAAGTCGAAAAAGTCAGTGACTACATGGCCCAAGGGGCTACGCCAGAGCAAGTAGAGGCCGAGCTTGACCACGTAGCCACCACCACCAGCGACAACGATGCCGACTTCTTGATGGAGCTGTTTGGCGGCGGTACCGATGCAGCCCCAGACCCAGACACCACCGCCACATCCGCCCAGCCATCGGCCCAGCACCCCGGCAGCAGCATCGACCACATTGACGAGCCCGCCTCGCTGTTTGACAGCGACTACCACTACGCCAAGGCCGCGCTTACGCAGCTCAATAAAGAGGCCAACTTGTGCCAATGGCAGCCTGCCGATGAAACCCAGATGATTGCTTTGACGGCCCCGCGTGACCTGCAAGAGCGCCTCAAGCTATTACCCAAAGAAGTCCAGGCAGACAACGACTACTACACCCTCACGGCAGACCGGCAACGCATGGCCCAAGCCATTGAAACCGCACGCCAAGCCCGGGCAGAGGAAGAAAGCTGGCCCCAGCTGCATTACCTGTGGCCGCAACACCCCATCATGGAATGGTTGGGCGACCGTGTGCTTACCCAGTTTGGTCGCCACTGTGCCCCAGTGTTGGAGTGTTTGAAGCTGCAGCCCCAAGAGCAAGCCTTTATCTTGATGGGCTTGGTGCCCAACCGCAAAGGCCAGCCGCTGTTGGTGCAGTGGCAGGTAGCCTACCGTGTGCCCGATGCACAGGGGCAAGGCGCTTTTACCCTGCAATCGTTTGACGACTTTGTTGCGCATGCGGGGCTGAATGCTGGCAAGTTGCCCAATCGTGGATTGCTGCAAGCCGGGCACCCGGCTATGCAAACCCTGCAAGCCGCCTTGCCAGACGCCGTAGCCACCATGCACCAGCACATGGTGCAAGCGCAAAGCAGCTTTGCACAACAGCTATCCACCCGCCTGCAAGACACCTTGGCAGAGCTTGAGCGCTTGCAAGGCAAACAAGTGGAGCAGCTCACGCTCGAACTCGAAGGCCAGATTGAAACCATTAAGCGTGGCCGTTTAGAGCAGCGCACCCAACAAATCAACCGCGTTTTTGACGACTACCGCCTGTGGGTGCAAGACACCCTGACCACCGAACCCCAACCTTGGATTCAGGTCATCGCCGCAGTTTGCCACCTCGAAAGCGCCGGAGCGTAATTCCCCATGCGAGTTTTAGAAGCCGTTCAAACCTTCGCTGGCATTGCCAACGAAAACGAGTTTTACAGCCACCACTACCTGTCTGAAGTCTTCAAAGGCGACATCAAAGACCGCCTTGCCGCCTGGGATGCACAAGAAGCCCAGCACCCCAGTGATGCCCCTGACCACGAACAGCACCGCGCGCCCACCAAGCGCCTGCAAGGCTGGGCACAGCGCTGGTTCTCCCTGCGTAACCAAGTACAGCGCGGCAAAGATGAAAACGAGCGCTGGCACAGCTTTGTGCAAATGCAAACTGGCCTGCTGCAAGCATTGGGCTATGCACAGCCGCCGCATAGCAGCACGCTGCATGAGTTCAGCACCGGCCTGCCTGTGCCGCTGTGGCACTTGCAAGGCCAGCGCCTGGCCATCATCCCAGCCTACCAGCCCAGCCGTGAAGAAGATGACCTGCTAGACCACGAGCTCACCGCCTTTCACTACGGCGCAGAGCCTCTGCCCCAGCAAATCAAGGGCCAGTCTTGGGCCGAGCTGCTCTCAGACGCCGTTTTTGGTGACGAACAACCACCGCGTTATGTGCTGTTGCTGGGTTTGGATGAATGGCTGCTGCTGGACCGTTACAAGTGGCCCAACAACCGTGCATTGCGTTTTGCCTGGGCCGACATTCTGGACCGCAAAGACGCCGACACCCTCAAAGCCTGCGCAGCCCTGCTGCACAAAGACAGCCTTGCCCCCGGTGAAGGCAACAGCCTGCTGGAAAGCCTTGACGAGAACGCCCACAAGCACGCCTTTGGCGTGAGTGAAGACCTCAAATACGCCCTGCGCGAAGCCATTGAACTGCTGGGCAACGAAGCCGCCAGCCAGCTGGAAGCGCAAGCCATTGGCCACAAGAAAAGCGTGTACTCCGGCCAATACAAGCTCGACGCCGACCAGCTCAGCTTGGAATGCCTGCGCATGGTCTACCGCTTGCTGTTCATGTTCTACATCGAAGCGCGGCCAGAGCTGGGCTATGTGCCTATCACCAAGAGCGAGGTCTACCTCAAAGGCTACAGCCTTGAAAGCCTGCGCGACTTGGAGCTGCAGCCCCTGCCTACCCCGCAGGCGCAAGAAGGCACTTACTTTGACCAAACCCTGCGCCGCTTGTTCAGCTTGGTGGCCCATGGATGCGGCTTGGCAGGCGAGCAGGCCGAGCTGCGCGATGTGCGCGATACCCACCTGCCCGGACTGCAAGGTGCAAAAGACACTTTCGCACTGGCACCACTCGACAGCCGTTTGTTTGACGACAGCGCCGTGCCCCTGCTGGCCAAGGTGCACTTCCCCAATGTGGTGTGGCAGCGCGTCATCAAGCTGCTGTCTCTCAGCAAAGGCAGTGGCAGAGGCCGCCGCTCGGGCCGCGTCAGCTACCAGTTGCTCTCCATCAACCAGTTGGGCGCGGTGTATGAAGCACTGCTCAGCTACCGCGGCTTCTTTGCGCAGGAAGACCTGTACGAAGTCAAACCCGCGCCCAAAAAAGCCAGCGCCGCTGCCAGCGATGATGGGGGCGAAGAGGGTGACGACAGCGACGAAGCCGAAGCCACCAACACCCGCAAAGCGCATGACACCGACAGCAGTGCCGACCTGCTAGAAAACGCCTGGTTCGTCCCCCGCAGCCGCATCGACGACTACAAAGACGACGAAAAGGTGTACGACGTGGAAGACGGCCGCCGCCGCCTGCGCATGCACCCCAAGGGCAGCTTTATCTACCGCCTGGCGGGCCGCGACCGGCAAAAAAGCGCCAGCTACTACACCCCCCAGGTGCTCACGCAATGCCTGGTGAAGTACGCCCTGAAAGAACTGCTGGCTGAAAGCAATGGCCGCGTGCGCTGCGCCGACGACATCCTCACCCTGACGGTGTGCGAGCCCGCCATGGGCAGCGCCGCCTTCTTGAACGAAGCCGTCAACCAATTGGCAGAAAGCTACCTAGAGCGCAAGCAGGCCGAGCTCAAAACCCGCATCCCCCACGACCAGTACCCGCAAGAGCTGCAAAAAGTGCGCATGTACCTGGCCGACCGCAACGTGTTTGGCGTGGACTTAAACCCCGTGGCCGTGGAACTGGCCGAGGTATCCCTGTGGCTCAACGCCATTTATGGGGAAGAGGAAAACGGCCAACCCTTGCCTGCCCGTGTGCCCTGGTTTGGCTACCAACTGTTTGCCGGCAACAGCCTGATTGGTGCCCGCCATCAGGTCTACAACGCCGCTGCCCTGAAAAAAGGCGCCAAACCCGCCTGGCATGACGAGCCCCCGCGCCGCGCCAGTGCCAGCGCACCGCGCCGCGCCGATGAAATCTGGCACTTCTTGCTGCCCGACCCCGGCATGGCCAACTATGGCGACAAAGACGCCAAAAAACTCTACCCCGCCGACTTTGACCGCCTCAAATCTTGGCGCAAAGCCTTCTGCGCCCCCTTGGCAGAGCACGAAATCGCCCGCCTGCAGCAACTGAGCCAGTGCGTGCAAAAGCTATGGGAAGAGCACATCCAAGCCCTAGCACGCGACCGCGCCCGCACCGAAGACGCGGTGACCGTCTGGCCAGAGACTGCGCAAAAATCACAAGAAAAATCGGCCTCTGACCTAGATGCAGCAAGCGTAAGCAGCTATCAAAACCGAATCAGTCGTGCAGAAAAAGAGCAGATACGCCAGCAAGGCCTGCTCAATGAAGATGGGGACTTGGCTACGCCGTTTCGCCGCCTCAAACTGGTGATGGACTATTGGTGCGCCCTGTGGTTCTGGCCCATCACCTGCAGTGAAGACCTGCCCAGCCGAGAGCAGTGGTGGATGGAAGTGGGTGCCATTCTGGAAGGTAATGTGATTGACGTCACGCCCCAGGCTCATTTGGTGTTCAGTCAGCCCGCCAACCAGACATCCGGTGGCGGTGTCAATTTGCTGTTTGGCGATAAAAGTGCCCCAGTCTTCCAGAAGGTCCAGCCGAGCTTGGAAGGTTTTGACAATCAGCCCGAGTTGCAAGCGGCTAGCAATACCCCTGCCATTGCCGCCGCGCTGTACGACAAGCTGGGCCAATTGCGCATCAGCAAACTGCGCGAGCATTTCCCCAATATCAAGCAGGTGGAAGACATTGCCGAACAGCGCCGCTTTATGCACTGGGAGCTGTGCTTTGCCGACGTTTTGCTGCAGCGTGGCGGCTTTGATTTGATTTTGGGGAATCCACCATGGCTCAAGGTGGAGTGGAACGAGGCAGGGATTTTGGGTGAGCGCAACCCGGTGTTCGCTATTCGGAAAATCAGTGCGGCAGACCTTGCGAGGTTGCGCGCAGATGCTTTTGCACAGTTCCCCAGCCTGCAAACTGACTGGACAGATGAACTCCAAGAGGCTGAAGGTACGCAAAACTTTCTCAATGCCGTGCAGAACTACCCGCTGCTGCAAGGCATGAAAGCCAATCTCTACAAATGTTTTATGCCGCTGGCTTGGAGCTTGGCTAGCACGCAAGGCGTGACCGGGCTGTTAACGCCTGAAGGCCCGTATGACGACCCTGAAGGAGGTGCGTTGCGCGAGGCGCTGTACCAGCGGCTTGCTGCCCATTTCCAGTTTCAAAACGAGTTCAAGCTGTTCCCGATTGGCAACCGCAATAAGTTCGGCATCAACATTTATGGCCCAGTGAAGCGTGCACCTGGCTTTGACCTGATTGCCAACCTTTACAGTCCTAACACCATCGAAGCCTGCTACCGGCACGACGGGGAGGGCTTGCCGGACGGCATCAAAAACGCAGACGACCAGTGGAACACCAGCGGCCACCGCGACCGCATCGTGCGCGTCGATGAAGCCGGGCTGGCCACCTTTGCCCAGCTTTACGACGAACCCGGTACCCCGGCACGCCGCGCCCGCCTGCCTGCGCTACACGCGGGTGCCTTGAACAGCGTACTGGCCAAGCTGGCCGCCTACCCGCGCCGCTTGGCCGATGTGGGCGAGGGCTACTTTTCCACTCAGCACTGGAACGAAAAACTGGCGCAGGACGATAAAACCATCACCCGCCGCCCCAGTACGGACCCCGGCTTTGCTGCCACGCCGCACGACTGGGTGCTGTCTGGTCCGCATTTCTTTGTTGGCAACCCGTTCCACCAAACCCCGATGCGGGTGTGCAATACACACCGGGCTTACGAAAAGCCCGACCTTGAAACCCTGCCCGACGATTACCTGCCGCGCACCAACTACCGCCCTATGCCCGACCGCGCCGAATACCTGCGCCGTACGCCGCGCGTTAGTTGGCAGGAGCCGGGCGAAAAACAGGGTAGGCCGGTGACGGAGTTTTTTAGGTTGGTGAACCGAGAGATGATTGGGTCATCGTCAGAACGCACGCTCACCGCCACATTGATGCCACCTGGCGCAGCACAAGTCCACACCGTCTTGGCATCAGTATTTCAATCATCCCAAGAGCTAGTGTCATTTTTGGCCATGACACTGTCCATCGTCTTAGATTTTCATGTCAAAAGCACGGGGGCCGGGCATGCCAATATCTCCTTGCTGGAGCAATTACCGACCATTGGGCCAACTGTTCGCACAGACATGGCTGCAGCCCTTCGTGCACGGGCTACAGTTCTCAACTGCCTCACCACCCACTACGCCCCGCTATGGGAAGAAGTCTATGACCTGGACTTCGCCGACCAAAGCTGGAGCCAGCCCAGCAATCCACGCTTGCCGCAGGACTTCTGGTCATCACTCACCAGTACCTGGACGCGCGATTGCGCCTTGCGCAGCGACTACGCCCGCCGCATGGCCTTGGTGGAAATTGATGTGCTGGTGGCGCAAGCACTGGGCCTGACGCTGGAAGAATTGCTGCTGATTTACCGCGTGCAATTCCCCGTCATGCAAGGCTATGAGCGCGACACCTGGTACGACATCCACGGCCGCATCGTCTTTACCAACAGCAAGGGCTTGGTCGGCGTGGGCTTGCCCCGCAAAGGCGGCCCCAAAACCTCGCGCACCCGCATGACCACGCCCGATGGCAAGGTCTACACCCAGCAATTGGGCTGGGACGACCTGTGGACCTACGCCAATGCCGAAGCAGGCGACAGCCCCGAGGTGCTGCACGCCGGTGGCAAACCCCAAGTGCCCGATGGCACGGTGATTACCCAATGGGTGATGGACGACACCCTGCCCGGTGGCCCCCGTGAGGTAGAGCGCAAATACGTGGCGCCCTTTGTACGCGCCAATCGTGAAGACGACTACCGCATGGCGTGGGCGTTTTTTGACTCTACGTTGCCTAACTAACAGCAGCAGAAAGAAGCCTATGCCTTTACCGTTTATTGCTATCGCCGCTGGCGTTGTCACCCTGGTTGGAGCTGGCGCAACAGCCGTTTATTCCTACCTCAAAAAGGATGACGAGTTATCAACAAATAAAGCTCATTCATTAGGGACTTTCGTCATATGGGGACGCCCCAATGTCGGGAAAACTACCTTTATTGCACGCCTACGCGGAGAACCTCCTAAATCAAAGCAAAAAACGGCCACTACATCAAGAGTTGAATACAAAGATGTTCATTTGAGGGTAATCGATGGTGTGCCAATGGTTATCAATAGAATAATAGACATGCCGGGGACTGATGATAGGTTAAATGATTGGCTGGCATTAGCTGTAGCCAACGAACATATTTTCTATTTGGTAGATTTGTCAAGATTGAGAGCTAGAGAGTACGCCTCAGTTGTCAGAAGGGATTTGGAAGCAACGGTTGGAAAACTACGCGAGCTAAGAAAATCTAAGCGTATAAACATTATTTGCTCGCATGTAGATGAGTCTGATTGGAAGAGTTTGAAAAATGACCCAAATTTAGGAAATATTATTCAAAGTGATGATGGAATTCGGTATGTTTATGAATCTTTGAATCGAGAAGGGGTGGCTGGATATTTTTATTTTTCAGACTTAACTGACAATGATAGTTTTAAGCATCTATTAAAAAGCATTGTGAATGATTGCCATGCTTGACTTAAGCCGTGAAGCTTATTTTTATGCGCAGGCTCTGGACAATCAAGGCGGCACTGAATATTGGCGCATAACGGAAGGAGGCACGGTTAGCGAAAAGCTCTTACCTGAGGACCCTAGTTTGAGTGCCGTTCGTAGTTTAATCGATACCGTGCAAAGTCATGGCCGAGTGTGGCATATTGCCAATAGCGGTTTGCCTTGTCGTTTTATTAACGGAGGAAATTGTGTGCTTACCGTAACCCCGGAAACCAGAGACTCTGGCGGGCGTCTTTCTCCTGTTTTACTATTATTTAATGCACTTGGCCCTTCACGTCAACAAGCTGCAGTCGCGTTCATGTCAATCCCCTCAACAATGGAGCGTGAAGTATCAAATGATTACGAAAAAATAGCACGCCACCTAAAACGGATAATTGCTTTGCCGCGCTGGATAATTTATTTGCATATGGCAATATTTAGTGAAAAACATACTCATGATTGAATCACATATTCAAAAAATTATTTTTGTCGACGAACCATTTTTGGTTGAGCTTAAACAGGATTCTGTAACTGATTTTCGCGCATTTGAACAAGAGGAATTAGATACGCAGGTTATTCAGCTACCGATTCCTGCAAATCAAATTCGCGAACTCACGCAGTTAGTCCACGTCTCAGATGTTCGTGTAGGCACGGTTTTGGTCAAGCCGGATTACAGCGACCGTTTTATCAGTATTGACACATTTGCCGATGGACATGCTGAGCGTAAATACCGACTCTGGGTGCTGCTTTGCATGGCCTTGGGTGCGAAGAAAGTCAGTGTGAAGAATATTGAAGAGGTGAGCGTTGAGTCTGATGAGACAAGTTCATTTTCAGCTAACGTAGGTGGAGGGGTTGATAAGGTCGGTAAAGCTGAGGCCAGTATAAAAATGGATGGCAGCAAGAGTCATGATGAGGCACGCAGCTCTATAATGGGTATTAATGCTGAAGCGGCTGGGGGAGCGCCTGACTTAAACAAGGCTATGCAGATTCTGCGAGACAATGGTTTGGAGCGCGACGATATGTTTAAAAGAATGTATGAAATGCGCAGCATCACGTCCAATGCCTTACTACGGCATGAGTTTTCACTTGATACTTCTTCTGATTTCAAACGTGTTCTGGATTCGTCTTTGAAAGCGAAGGTGGAGTTAATGGGGAAAATATACGGAGGAAAGGCTGAATTTACAAAAACACGCAAATCACTGGAGAGGGCCTCGACCGCGCTGAAATTAACTATATTAGTTGATTTTTAATTTTTGAATGCTGCGAGTTTACTAAAAATATATTTCGCCAATTATCTGGTTGATATTATTGATTATAATAACGGGTGACCGGAGAATTATTTTCATAAATTTCAAAAAAATAAGATAAATAAAAATACATTAAATATGCTGCCATCACTGCTTGCACGTGACATTCAGACGGGACTCAAGCAATTCTTGGTGTCTAGCTATGAGCCGGCCGATGCGTTTATGTATGGGCTGATGCGCCGCTTTATTGATGATGAGGTCGCGTGGCTCAAAGGGCCTTATGTGCAAATGGGGCTGCCGTTTGCAGTTGGCACTGCGGGTAGGTCATTTTTCTCATCATTTGAAACTGAGTTCCCAGGCTACCTACACCAAGAGATGGCTTGGAAGCGCCTATCGAGTCAGCGTATGGCGGCAAGCACCTTGGTGGCCACGGGGACTGGCTCGGGTAAGACGGAGTGTTTTTTATTTCCGGTCTTAGACCATTGCGTGCGAAGCAAAAAAGCGGGAGAGTCCGGCATCAAAGCCTTGGTCATCTATCCCATGAATGCGCTTGCCACCGACCAAGCGCGCCGCATTGCGGACCTGATTGCCAAGGTGCCCGCGTTCGCAGGCTTGCGTGTGGGCCTGTATGTGGGCGGTGCTGCGGGTGCGCTTGGCTCGGGTATGGTAATGACGTCCACATCGGTGATTACCGACCGTGACACCCTGCGCAAGAACCCGCCAGATATCTTGCTGACCAACTACAAGATGCTGGACTACCTGATGTTGCGCCCAAAAGACCGCAAGCTGTGGGCGCACAACGGGCCGACGACCTTGCGCTATGTGGTGGTGGATGAGCTGCACACTTTTGACGGTGCCCAAGGCACGGACTTGGCCCTGCTGCTGCGCCGCTTGCGGGCGCGGTTAAAAACACCAGAGGAGCATCTGATTTGTGCGGGGACCTCGGCAACGCTGGGTGGCTCATCCGGCACCGCGCCGTTGCGTGAATATGCACGCCAGGTATTTGGTGTGCCTTTTGCAGAAGACGCGGTGGTAACGGAAAACCGCTTGTCTGTGGACGATTTTCTGGGCGATGCCATGGTGAGTTATATGTTCATGTGGACGCCCGCAGTAGATGCTGCCTTAGACCCAGAGCGCTACGCATCGCCTGAGCAGGCGGTGCAGGCGTGGTTTGAGGTTTTCTTCCCTGGGGTGCAGCAGCCCACCAGTGTGAAAGAAGTCAACAGCCCACAGTGGCGCCAAGCATTGGGGCTACACCTCAAACAGCACCAATTGTTTGTGAATTTGCTTCGCCTGATGAAAAGCGGTGTGGCACGCTACGACGCGCTGGAAGATGCGTTTGCGCGCAATATGCCAGCTGCCAGCCGCACCCAAGTAACACGGGTATTGGATGCGTTATTGGTGCTCGTGGCGTGGGCCTTGCGCGATGGCAAACAGCCCTTGGTAACGCTGCGTGTGCAACTGTGGGTGCGCGAACTGCGCCGCATGGTGGGCAAGTTGGCCATCAACCCAGAAGACGTTTGCTTGCGCAGTGAGCGCGATTTGCCTGCCGAGCGCGAAGGTGTCTACCTGCCCATGGTGCAGTGCAGCCAGTGCCGCACCACGGGCTGGATTTCGCGCATGGTGCCGGGCAGCAGCAAGCTGTCCACCAAGCTCGATGAGATTTACAACACGTGGTTTGCAGGACGCCCAGAAGCTGCCAGGCTGTATGCAGCAGTAAGCGTAGGCAGCAGGCCGGAGGTACAAGGCCTGCACCAATTTGCCTGCGTAGCCTGCGGCAACCTGCAAGCGGGTGACAAGGAGTGTTTGGCGTGTGGCCACCAAGAGTTGCTGCAAATATTCCAAGTGACAGCTCAGCGCTCGCAAGTGTCGGGCAATGTGCATTACACACGGCATGACGATACCTGCCCCTGCTGCGGCGAGCGCGGTGAATTGCTCTTGCTGGGTGCACGTAATGCTACCTTGGGCTCTCAAGTGGTGGATGCGAGTTGGGCCAGTCGCTTTAACGATGACAAAAAGCTGATGGCGTTCTCCGACTCCGTACAAGATGCCGCCCACCGTGCAGGCTTTTTTGGAGCGCGCACTTGGCAAAACAATGTACGTACCGCATGGGCCCATGTGCTGGACGAGCTGGGGGCTGTCAGCATGCCGTGGTCGCAGTTGCTGGAGCAGGCTGAACAACGATTTGCGCAAGAGGGTTCCGTACTGCACTGTCCACCTGCTGAGTTCGTTGCCGAGTTTTTGGCGCCTAATATGGTATGGCAACACGACTGGTCGGTGGAGTTGCTGGAAAAAGGCAGCTTACCCGCGAATTCGCGCCTACCGCAAAAGGTGCGCAAGCGCATGCTGTGGCAACTGTTCAGCGACCTGACCTACCAAAGCCAGCGTGGTCGCACGTTAGAGCGCATTGGCAAAGTGACGATGGCGGTACCCCTGTCGCGACTGAGCGAGGTTGTTGACGACCTTCTGCCTGTGCTACGCGAGAGCTTTGGCATGCAAGAGGTTAATAAGAGCTTGCTGTGCCAATGGCTTTGGGGCGCATTGACCCACATGCGCCGCCGCGGTGGCGTGATGCATGCAGAGATACAGGAGTATGCGGAGACAGCCAATGTATGGCGCTTGGCCAAAGGTGCCGGACGTGCAGAGTGGATGCCCAAAATGGGCGAGTACACCCCTAAGCCAGTTTTGCTGACGTTGGGCCAACACAAGCATTTCGACAAACTAGCGGGAAGTACCAAACCAACTTGGTATGAGCGTTGGACTGAGGCAGTACTGAGCCAGCAGACCCTGTTGTCCAAAGGAATGGCTACGGACTTGTGCAGAGCGGCTTTTAAGATGCTGGTAGAGCATGGCGTGCTGCTCCGGACCATGAGCCAGCAGGGTGATACCTTGGCGTTAAACCCTGAGGCCTTGGAAGTGAGCACGGAGGTGGCTTTTCTTTCCACCTCTGCCAACAAGCGCAAGCTGGCGGTAGCGCGTGCGGATGCCGAGCAATTGCTGGGCATGCCTTGCCTCAACGCTGTGGAGTACCGCTATGACCAGTTGATACCTGAGGCAGCGGATTGGTGGGTCAAGCGCTTTAGCCAAGGGGACTTGCGCCGCGTTATTGCAGCTGAGCACACGGGCTTGCTGGAACGCACGGCACGCGAGGCCTTGGAGCTGCGGTTTAAGGACAAAAAACCGCAACCTTGGTTTGAGAACTTGCTCTCAGCCACGCCCACTTTGGAGATGGGGGTGGACATTGGGGACTTGTCTTCCGTGCTGCTGTGCTCGGTGCCTCCCAACCAAGCAGGCTTTTTGCAGCGTATTGGCCGAGCCGGTCGCCGCGATGGCAATGCCATGACCACCACCCTGGCGGATGGCAATAGCCCGCATGACCTGTATTTCTTTGAAGAAACCGAAGAAATGATTGCTGGTGAAGTCGCTCCGCCCGGCGTATTTCTGAAAGCTGCAGAGGTGTTGCGTAGACAGTTGTTTGCCTTTTGCATGGATGACTGGGTATCCACCCTCAAAAATGACAGTGCACTGCCGGACAAAACTTCGCAAGCACTGGATGCGATGGAGCAGGCCAAGCAAGACCGCTTTCCATACATTTTCTGCGAGCATGTGGTCGAGCATGAGCAACGTCTGTTTGACGGCTTTATGGCTTTGCTGGGGCAGGATGTCGATGCAGTAGTCAGCAGTCGGTTGTGGGACTTCATGCAAGGGCAGGGCGAAAGCGATGGCCTACGCACCCGTTTGACCAAGACGTTAGAAGAGCTGGTGGAAGAGCGCAAAACTTACAAGAAGCGCCAGAAGGAGTTGGACGCCAGCAAGAAGCATTTACAGCAAAAGCCACAAGACGAAGCCACCCAGGACGAGCTGGATGTTCTCTTGCGAGAGCGTGACAAGATGCTGGAGCTCATCAAGGAAATTAACGGGCGCGACTTGCTCAATACCTTGACTGATGCGGGATTGATTCCGAACTATGCCTTCCCTGAGTCTGGCATTCAACTGAAGTCCGTGCTGTGGCGTAAACGCGGTGAGGATGAGCCTGGCCAAGGAAACTATGTGGCACTGGCCACACAAAAATTTGAGCGACCCGCGCAATCTGCCTTGGCAGAATTTGCACCGGAAAATCGCTTCTATGCGAACCAACGCCGGGTGGAAATCGACCAAATCAATATGAGTTTGGCCGATACGGACGACTGGCGTTTTTGCCCCAGTTGCCATCACATGCAGAACCTGAGCATCGAGCCCGATGTGCATGCGGTATGTCCGAACTGTGGTGACGCAATGTGGTCGGATGGCGGGCAAAAGCGAACTCTGCTGCGCTTTAGGCAAGCCATTGCCAACAGCAATGACACCGAGGTTCGTATTGACGACAGTGCGGAAGACCGCGAGCCAAAGTACTACGTGCGCCAATTGCTGGCTGACTTTAAGCCTGTAGATATCAAAGAGGCATGGCAAATACCGACAGGTGGAACACCTTTTGGCTTCGAATTTATTGGCCGCGTCACGTTCAGGGATGTGAACTTTGGTGAGTTGGCCAAGCCTGGAGAGGCGTTCAAGGTTGCTGACAAGGAGACGCAACGCCCTGGCTTTAAGTTGTGCAAGCACTGCGGCAAGGTGCAGAAAATTACCCGAAAACGCACGCTTACTGAAGAACAAGACCATAGCTTTGATTGCGTCAAACACGGCAGCAATGAACCAAGCAATCTGCTCGATTGCCTGTATCTGTACCGTGAGTTCGAGTCAGAGGCACTGCGTATCTTGGTGCCCTATACGAAAAATGGCGTGGACGACACCGTGGTGCAGTCGTTTATGGCGGCAGTGCAGTTGGGCCTTAAGCGCCGCTTTGGTGGGAAAGTCGACCATCTGCGCATGGTGCTGCAAGATGAGCCTGGCAAAGATGGAGGTCCGCGCAAACACTTTGTCATGCTTTATGACTCAGTACCTGGCGGAACAGGCTATTTGCACCAGCTGCTTGCCAAGGATGCGAAGACATTGGCAGAGGTACTGCACCTTGCGCTAGATGCGCTGCACACCTGCGCGTGCAACCATGACCCCGAAAAAGATGGCTGCTACCGCTGCCTCTACCAATACCGGCTGGGGCGCAATATGGAGCAGGTGTCCCGCGACAGTGCCAAGGCAGTACTAGCGGATTTGCTGGACTCCTTGCCTGCTTTGCAGCGGGTTGAGACCATCTCTGATATCTATATCAACCCCAATTTCGACTCCGTCTTAGAGGCTCGATTTATCGAAAGCCTCAAGAAGATGGGCGGGGTGGCAGGCATACCCACTGTGAAGCTCGTGCAAGACGTAGTCTATGGCAAGTCAGGCTATGTGCTGGAGCTCAATGGGCAGCGTTATCGCATTGAACCTCAACGTCAATGTCACAGCGATGATGGGGTGGCTGTCCCCAGTCAGCCGGACTTTGTGATTTGGCCATGGTCCACAAACTCTAAGCGCCGTCCCATCGCGGTGTTCTGTGACGGCTGGAGCTATCACAAACAAAGCATCCGAGCAGATGCTCTCAAACGCAGTGCTTTGGTGGCCAGTGGGAAGTTTTGGGTTTGGTCCGTGACCCACCAAGATGTAGCCGCAGCCCTGGACAAGACTGCTGACACTGATTTGGAAGCGCTGACGGTTGCTTTGAGCCGCCATGACGGCAGTAGAGCTCCTGTGACAGTGCCGAGAGCACAAGCCAAGGCATTCACCCAGCACGCGGTCGCCAAGCTGTTGCAGTGGCTGGCCAGCTCTGAAGGTACAGCTGAGCAAGACGCGGCGATGGATACCCAGCAGCGCAATGCGTCTTGGCTGCAGTTTTTGATGGTTCCATCCACACCTGCAGACAAGGACGTGGCAACGCATCAGCGTGCTCATTGGCAAGAGCATCTGCCTTTGCATTTGAAGCAGCCAGGCGGCTGTGGGTTGGCGCCCGTTATGTCGAAGAAGTCAGGTGCCACGAATGTTGTCGGGTGGTGGCCCATGCTTATCGCTAAGGGGTGGCCGGAGCAGGTGACCTGGACCGCACCCTGCGTAGTGCTGTTTGATGCCGCCGCGGCTGATGGTGAAGAGGCTCTACACCACGCATGGCGTATGTGGCTGCATGCGTTTAACGCGCTGCAGTTCATGCCGGGCACATGGCTGGTGGAACGAGAAGGTTTGTATGCACACGATTACGACGTGCTGAGCGCTAGCTATAAGTCGGTGAAACCAGCCCAAAGTGAAGCACAAGCTGCATTTAACGGCATTTGGCAGGCCGTGGTTGAGCAAGTGTTGGAGCCCATGGCGTCTGGAATTAAAGCCTTGGCACATGCGGGTGTGTCACCGCCCGAGGTGGGTTTAGAACTGGCGGACACTAAAGGCTATGCATTGGCAGACTGTGAGTTGGCTTGGAGCGATGCCAAACTTGCCGTTTTGCGAGCAGACCAAGAAGACCTGCAGGAATATTGGGTGGCTGAGGGCTGGAAATGCTTGGTGCTCGATGAAGGAATGGCCACAACCCAAGGCAGGCCATGGGCTGCGGTTGCAGCTGAATATTTAGGTGTTGAACTCAAGATAAATGAAGGAGTGGCTGCATGAGCCTCAAACCCAAAGTTGCCCTTTCACAAGATTTTCTGCTCCAGCTTTCCAAGCTGCCAAAAAACGTGCAATCCAAGGTCATGCAATGGGCTATCAAGTTCCAGGTAGACCCGAAGAGCCCAGGGATAAATTACGAAAACATTCTTGGGGCACGCGATGCCAATCTGAAATCGGTACGGCTAGATAGCGACTGGCGCGGTATCGTTTTCAAACCCAGTAGCGGCGATGTGTATGTGCTGCTCTATGTCGCTCATCACGACGAAGCATATCGATGGGCGGAAAACCGTAAGCTTGCGGTAAACCCCGTGACCGGGGCGATGCAACTGGTGCTGATACAAAGTGCCGAGGCAGCAGCGCCTGCTGCCGAAACAGCTGGACAGGTCAAGTCGGAGTCTGCACATTCATCCACCTTGTTTGAGACGCTGCAAGACCGCGAGTTGCTCAGTTTAGGAGTGCCGCAGGAAATGTTGGATGTCGTCCGTGCCATCGCTTCCGACAACCAACTGGATGCATTACAGGCCCGATTGCCGGTAGAAGCCTATGAAGGATTGTTTCTGGTTGCTGCCGGTGACACCGTGAGCCAAGTTCTCAGTGCCCGTGAGACGCGGGTGGACCGAGACATCGATACCGAAAACTTTGCTGCAGCTTTGGAGACGGCCGAGTCTCAATCGCGTTTTGTGATTGTGGATGACGACGAAGCCATGCTCGCCATCATGAATGCACCTTTGGCACAGTGGCGCGTCTTCTTACATCCGACCCAAAAGAAGCTCGCTGATGGTGACCGCACTGGGGCGGTGCGTGTATTAGGTGGCGCTGGTACAGGTAAAACGGTGCTGGCCATGCATCGTGCCAAGTGGTTGGCGGAGAATGGCACGCCCGCAGGTCAAAAGGTACTGTTCACCACATTCACCAAGAACCTTGCCAGTGATATTGAGCAAAACCTGCGCACCTTGTGCAGCAAATCCACGCTCGAAAAAATTGAGGTCCGTAACTTTGATGCTTGGGTGCATGGATTCATGCGCAGCCACAAGCTAGAGCACCGCATTGTTTATGACCGTAAGCAAGACGGTGCGCTGCAAGCTTGGGAATCGGCGATGGCCGTACGGGATACGACCTTAGATTTGTCCAAGGACTTCTACGAAAAAGAACTGGAACAAGTCATTCTTGCCCAAGGCGTAACGACGCGCGATGAATACCGAGTTGCCCGTCGAACAGGCCGTGAAGGCATCTTGAGCAGAGGTAAGCGGGACGCTATCTGGCCAGTGTTTGAGGAGTATCGAGGCCAGCTCAGCTCACGCAAACTCAAAGAAGTAAATGATGCTTACCGTGAAGTTGCTGCCATGCTTTCTTCAGGTGAAGCACAACGTCCTGCGTACAGTGCCATCCTGATAGATGAGACACAGGATTTTGGCGAGCAGGCACTGAAACTTCTGCGAGCCATGATTGAGCCTGGAACCAATGACTTGTTCTTTGTAGGTGATGGCCACCAGCGCATCTACAGCCGCAATAAAGCTGCAATGAGTAAATGTGGCATCGATATCCGCGGCCGAGCACGTAAGCTGTACCTGAACTACCGCACGACCGATGAAATTCGCAGACAGGCTGTAGCTTTACTAGAGGGCTGCGAAGTTGATGACTTGGATGGAGGTCAAGATGAGACGCGACGGTATAAATCGTTATCACACGGGCCAGCCCCAATTGTTTATCCGGTCGAAGGGTTAGAGGCGGCCGCAACGCAAGCCATTACTTTCCTCAAAGATGGACAGCAGGCGCAAAGTGCGCAAGATGCATGGTCTGTGTGCGTGATAGCTCCCTCGGAAAAACTTCGTGAGACGCTTGCTCAACAGGTCACGGCAGCAGGTTTTTCATGTGTGACCATTACTGCTCATACGAACCATGCTGATAGCCGAGGTGTTGTGCATTTTGCGACGATGCACCGTGCCAAGGGCTTGGAGTTTGATTCCGTTGTGGTTGTTGCCCCTGAGGCTTACTTCGGAGACCCAGAGGCAACGGCTAACCAACGCAAATTGATGTATGTAGCGCTGACGCGCGCGAAGCGCACTGCTGCGCTAATTTGTCTTGCGTAGGTGATTTTTCAATTTCGAAGATTGAGGCGTGGAATTCCCAAGTTTTCCTAGACCGAATTGGAGGGACTGCACAAATCCGGTGCGCAGCCGGGAGTTGGTAGATTGGAATCAGTGATACAAAAGTAAAAACAACAAAAGATAACCAGAGAGAGAAAAATCGATGTCTTTATTTAATGCCAAGATTGAAGGTGTGCCGCAGTTTGTCAGTTACTTTGATGCTCTACTGCGTGCGCTGCATCGTTTGGGTGGAACGGCAAAGCCTAAAGAAGCATTTTCTGATATTGCTAAGAATGAGGGTGTCACTGGGCAAGAGCTGGCGCAGATAACAAAGGATGGGTTTTCCAAGTTTGAGGTTGGCGTTTCCTGGGCTCGCTTCTATCTGATTAAGGCTGGTTGGATGTACGCACCCAAACGCGGTGTGTGGGCGCTCACGGATAAAGGCAAGGAGGCTACCACCCTGACACAAGAACAAGCCATCGCGATTTTTAAAGGCGTGCAAACTAAATTCAAAGGGGACGAGGAGGCAGCAGCACCAGAAGATGTGCAACCCGAAACTGCGAAGTATTGGTTTGTGGGGGCGATGTGGGGTGACGATGACCTCACCGACAGCTTTCTGAAAGAAGGCATTTGGCAAAACGGTTACCACGACAAGTTCACAGACCAAGTACGCAGCATGAAGCCCGGTGACAGGATTGCTATCAAGTCAAGTTTTGTGCGCAAGTACGAATTGCCATTTGATAACAAAGGGCAGTCAGTCAGTGGCATGAAAATCAAAGCCATCGGCACAGTGACTCGCAACCATGGTGACGGACGCAAGGTGGACGTGGAGTGGGAAGAGTTACAGAGTAAACCTCGAGATTGGTATTTCTATACCTACCGCACTACAGTGAACCGTGCACGCGTGGAAGATGAGGTGCTTGCTCGAAAGTTGGTGGCCTTTGCTTTTGATGGCACTGAACAAGACTACGATTTTTTTATGTCGCAGCCCTATTGGCTAGAACGTTTTTTGAGCGCCGATTCAACAGCAGTGTTAAAGGTTGAAGCGGTAGACAGTGAGGGGTCGCAGGAAGAAGACGAGCAAACCCTGTTGGCTGCAGCCTATGGCGTAGTGGATATGGTGGCCGAGGGCTGCTTTGTGCCCGAGGCTGAGCTCAGCAGCATGCTCAAGCAATGGCAGAGCAAGAAGAACCTGATTTTGCAAGGGCCGCCCGGTACAGGTAAAACTTGGCTTGCAAAGCGTTTGGCCAAAGCCTTGATTGGCCAGAAAACAGTGTCTGATGAGCAACTGCGGGTGGTGCAGTTTCACCCTGCACTATCGTATGAGGACTTTGTGCGCGGCTACCGCCCCGGTGGTGATGGGCGTTTGACGCTGACCGACGGCGTGTTCCTGCAAGTGGTACAGGCTGCCATTGCCCAGCCAGATGTAGAGCATGTGCTGGTCATCGAAGAAATCAACCGTGGCAATCCAGCGCAGGTGCTCGGTGAGATGTTGACGTTGTTGGAGAGCAGCAAGCGTTCCCGTGTCGATGCGATGGAACTGGCGTATTCCAAATCACGCGGTGAGAAGGTGTATGTGCCAGAGAACCTGTATGTGATTGGTACTATGAATGTGGCAGACCGTTCACTGGCACTGGTGGACTTGGCCCTACGCCGCCGCTTTGCATTTGTGAATTTGGTGCCAAGTTTGAATGCAGCTTGGCAGCAGTGGTGTGAAAGCAAGGGCTTGGATGCTGCAGACATTGCCCATATTCAAACCCGTATGCAGGTGTTGAATGCTGAGATTGCTGCAGACCGTGCTTTGGGGGCACAGTTCCAAATTGGCCATTCATATGTGACTCCACATGAGGCGGTGCACGATGCACGGAGGTGGTTTGCGGAAGTGGTGCAGTCGGAAATTGGCCCATTGCTGCATGAATACTGGTTTGACACGACTGAGCGTGCCGATAAGGCCATTGCACAGTTGCTCACGCCGGCATAAGGCGTGCACAGAAATGGCCTCCCCCATACCTTTGCGCAATATTTGGCTGCTGTTTTTGTATGCGGCTGATTTGGTGCAATTCAAAGATGCCACGCAAGTTGAAGCAGAGAGTGCCCGCAATCTCCCAGAGTTACTAGCTCGGCTACTTACGCAGGTGGTACAGCAGCGTTTGCGTCGTAACTTAAGCCGTGGCTATCAACCCAGGAATGCGGTGCTTTCACGCGTGCGCGGGCGCATTGATGTGCTGACCACCGTATCGGGGCAGCTGCTGGAGCAAGGGCGGGTTGCTTGCCGGTTTGAAGCACACACGCTGGACACTCCACGTAACCGACTGGTGTGCGCTGCGCTGGGGCATTTAGCAGTGAGGTTGAAAGCTCCAGAGCTGGTGCATGAGTGCAAAGCACTTGCACAACTAATGGGGCGCATGGGCGTTGGTTGCCAAAAACCTTCGCGGGCGGAGCTTGCAACCGACCAAGTCAGCCGCAACGAGACTGCCGAATTGTTGATGGTGAGCTTGGCCAAGATGGTGTTTGAGGCGTTTATTCCCAGTGAAGAGATGGGAGGGGCACACTCGGTGGTGGCGAATGCCGATGCTTACTTGGTGCGCCGCTTGTTTGAAAAAGCGGTGGGCAATGCATTGCGTATCCAGCTACTGCCTCTGGGCTGGCAGGTGCTACCAGGGCGAAAATTAAGCTGGCCGGTTAAGCTAGGGTCAGAAGGTGTTCTGAACCACTTGCCAGGTATGGAGACGGATATCGAGCTTCTGCACCATAGCCGCAAACATAAGCTGGTTATTGATACCAAGTTCACGAGCATCTTCACCGCAACGCAATACAAGGAAGAGGTATTGCGCAGCGGCTACTTGTACCAACTCTACGCCTATCTGCGCACGCAAGAGGCAGCTACCTTAGGTCAAGGCTGGCGCAGTGAAGGCATGTTATTGCACCCACAATGCGGTGGGGTTGTAGACACCTATGTGGATATCCAAGGACATCGCATGCGGTTTAAGACCATTGATTTGATGGCCTCTTCGGAGGAGTTTGAGATAAATTTAAAAAATATATTGGATGTATTGTGAGTTCTGATATTTCAAAAGATGATATTGCAATTCATGAAAAAGCACTGAAAGCATTGAATCATTACTACGAGTATAAAGATTACACATTGCTTTTAAGACTAATTAAATCCATGCCAAACTCCAATAGGAGGATTGCATTGATAAAATGGGTTCATGAGTATTCCATTTTGCGTTGGGACTCTGGAAATAAAATAATAAAAAGGCAGCGGATGCCCGATATAAGAGAAATTGAATCCGCAGAAAAAAATCCATTTTGGAACTTTAAGGTTAAACAATTGCAAAGAAAGCATATTTCCGGTAATTTTTTTGACACTAAAGATTTTTTGGATAAGGTCATTTTGCAGATAGGGAATAATTTAAAAATCTTTTCCTCTGATGAGCTAGATAATTTCTGTAAAAGTATCAGAATACTTGCTGATAGGAAAAATGAATCTAGATAATTGAAGGGCGTTGCACAAAGCAGCCGGCAATTGCAGTAGGCTTGGGTGATGAGTGAGACAAGCTGGGGTCGACGAAAATATCGCACTACAAACTGGAAGGCATACAGCGCAGCGTTGAAGGCTCGAGGCGACTTGACTATCTGGCTGGATAAGGACATGCAATGGTTGACCCCGCCCACGTGCAAGCGCGGGCGTTGTCACACGTTCTCAGATACGGCCATCCAGTTCTGCCTGACCATCAAGTGCTTGTTTGGCCAGCCTTTGCGTCAACCGCTGGGTCTGGTGCAGTCGCTATTATGTATGGCAGGCCTAGCATGGGGAGCTCCCGACTACAGTATGGTGTGCCGCAGGCAAAGGAGCTTGGATGGCCGAAATCAATGTCCAAGTATCCATTCTCAATCAATTCACCGAGCTGGGCTCGCCCCAGACGGGGGCCGTGGCATAAATCCGTCTGGGGTTTGGTGTAGCTCGGCCTCGGGTCGATTTATGCAACAACGCCTTTCATTGCCACGAAAATTCCGTGAAGAGGTACTAGATGTCGAAGGTCAGCATTGAGCGTATAACGAAAATAGTGCGCCTCATCCGAAGGCAAGATTCGGTGTCGATGGCCACCTTCATCGCTGAGTTAGAGGTCTCGCAGGCCTCTGTAAAGCGTGACCTCGATTTCCTTCGCGACCGGCTCGGATGTCCCGTTGACTGGGACCGCAGCCGGCGCGGCTGGGTCATCCGCGATGAGCTGGCCGATGGCGGCCGGTTCGAACTTCCCGGAGTTTGGTTCAACGCATCAGAAGTCTTTGCGCTGCTGACGATGCTTCATCTGGTAGAGGGGGTTCAGCCAGGCCTGCTGGACGAACACGTTGGTCCGCTGAAATCCCGTTTCCGCAGCCTGCTCGCCGAAGGTACAAAATCGGCCAAGCCCATTGAGCGTAAGCTCAAACTCATCCATTTCGCGCCCAGGAGGGTTGAGTCCAAGCATTTCCAACTCATAGCGGGAGCCTTGCTGGACGGCAAGCGCTTGCATTTGCGGTATCTGAACCGTGACCGCAAGGAGCACACTGAACGCATCATTTCTCCTCAACAACTGGTGCACTATCGTGAAAACTGGATATTGGACGCGTGGTGCCACACCCGCAATGCTCTCAGGTCCTTTGCACTGGAAGCTGTTGACGAGGTCAGTGTCGTAGACGAGGCTGCCATGGAAGTCAGCCAAGAGGAAATGCAGGAGCATTTCCGCAATGGCTACGGCATCTTTGCCGGTCAAGCGGCCCATCGTGCTCGCTTGAAGTTCACACCGGCACGAGCCCAATGGGTCAGCAAGGAAATCTGGCACCACGACCAGTCAAGCGAGCTCCTTGAGGACGGTAGCTACATCCTTGAGATTCCATACTCTAACGACCAAGAGCTATTGATGGACCTCCTGCGCCACAGCCCAGAAGTGGAGATTCTGGAACCCCCGGAACTGCGGCAGCGCCTACACGCCGCATTGTGCGCCGCAGTATCGAAAAATCTTCCTGCAGCTGTTCAGTAGGTCGTTATTTGAACCAGTGCGCTTGCAACAATGCTTTCCATGCTCGACCTTTTCCGGGCTAGGAGTGCAAGATGAAAGTGAATTTCGCTCATATTCGGGAGCGTGCACAGAATGGCGGCTGGGTTAACTTTGTCGTCTTTGATGCTCGCTCGTCCTCGGGCACCCGGGATGACAACTCTCGGTTGCTGGCCCAGCTCACGGCTAAAGCACGGAATGCGAATCTGCGCATTGACCAAGCTGCTCTCGCCTTTATGTCTGGTGGGCGGTTGCAGTTCTTCGGAAGCCCGCCCCTGGTAGATTTCCTTTCTCGTAGTGGACTCCCTGGCTGGACCCACTCCTTCAACGCATAACAACACCGGAGACTGAAATGGCTAAAAACGACCCCGTTGGAAACAATGCCCGCCGCGGTGCTGTGCGCGACCGCTCGCAGGTGTTCAACCCTACCAACCAGACCTGGACCAAGCGCGACACCGGCAACGGCCGCTTCATGGACCAAAAGAAGGACGGCGAGCCCTTCAAGGGCGTTCGCAAGGAGCACAAGTAGTCAACACGCGGCTCGGGAGACCGGGCAACGTTCGATTTTCATCAGACCAGCCGGCTTGACACTCCGGGGAGTGGAATACGGAACTTGCTGATGTTGCCCTTTGCTTAGACCGCGCAGGTGCATCCCTTCCCGATGTGCTTGCGCTACTTGCTTTACGCGCTATGCATGTCACCTTCGGTTTTAATCTTGATGCCCGTCAGGGCCCTTCGCCGCAGAACTCCTTCAACACACCTGTTGTGGGGCGGCTCGGCTTTTTGTCATTGCTGGAAACCTACCTTGGCTTGTCTAGGCCGGAGGTGGCGGCAGCACAGCGCGTTGCAGTTTACATGGGGCACCTGCAGCGTCACGACAATGGCGCCCGTTTTTACAGCGCATCGATGAAAGTCGACAGCATTGGCACAGCGGCGAAGCTGTTGTCTTGGCGCGATGAGTGGTTTCTCGGGGGCTGGCAGGGAACTGCGCAGGCATCCCATCCTATTCGGCTTCAAGAACTAGCCTTGGTTGAGTCGACTGCCTCAGACATGCCGCCGGGTGAAGCCACCCGGCTGTTGTTGGTGGAAAAGGTGCTCCAGTCGACAGGCCCCAACCCGATTACCTCCGTTTCGCTTGTTGACCCGCAGGAGGATTTCCCTCTCTTGTGGCGCAGGGTGTTGGCCTGCTTGCCGGATGTTCAGTTCAGCCCCGGTATTCCTCACGGAGAGGGAGCACTGCGTGCCCTGCAAGAAAAAGCTGTTCTCGTCATGTCAGGAAAGGAAGCACCAAGCAAGATGCCTCCCATTGCTGACGGTAGCGTGCAGCTCGTTCACACACTGTCTTTTTCGACAGCTGAGCACTGGCTTGGCGCGCACGCTGCAGCCCACCCGGCCGACCGGCTGGTCCTCGCGGAAAACCATGGTGACTCCCTTGACACCACTTTAGTCGCCACAGGCGGAGTCAACTGCGGCTTTGAAAACCCTAGCCAGCTTCGCCCTGCCTTACAGGCGCTGGGTCTGGCCTTGGAGTTGTGTTGGGCACCTCTCGACGTTGGTCGCCTGGTCGACTTCCTGACCCATCCTGTGGGACCGTTTAGCCGAAAAGCGCGAGCCACGCTCGCGAAAGCCGTTGCAGAGCAACCGGGGATTGGCGGAGACGCGTGGAGAGAGGCCAAGAACAAGATTGCTGCCGGCAAAGATGGCGAGGCTCTGGTGCTTGATATCGAGTTGTGGCTTGAGGGCGAACGTTGGTCACGCCACCAGGGGGCGCCCTTGGACGTCCTGCTCGCGCGGGTCGACAAGCTCAAAGAAGCATTGCGCCGCAGGTTGTCCGGCGACCCTGCCATAGCGGCCACGTTCGCACCTGCGTATCGCCAGTGTGCAGCTGTTCTCGACAGCCTCTCCGAACTTTCCCGACAAGGCGTCACCACGCTGCTGCCCCGGCAAATTGAACAGCTGGTGGCTCATGCGACGCCCACAGGTGCGTCCAATCCTGGTGCCGTTTCTCAAGTTGGGTGCATGCGCTCTGCGAACAGTGCGTCAGCTTGCATCGAGCCAGCTGACGAGGTTATTTGGTGGATGCCTTCCACGCCAATGCTGGTACAGCAGCTCCCGTGGTCGAGTGCAGAAGTCCAAGCTTTGAAGGAACTGGGAGTCGACCTGCGGGACCCCGTGAAGCAGTTGTCAGCACTAGCCCTGCAATGGCTACGTCCTTTGTTGGCAGCTCGCAAGCGCTTTGTGATGGTCTTGCCCCCTCCTGGATGGGAAGTCCATCCTGTCCGACAACTCCTCCAACAACTCATTCCAGACTTTGAAGCACAGGCCCTGAACCTCGATGCTGCATGTGACAACCAGTTAGTAGGGAGTCTGACCGAACAGGTGGCGTCGCTCCCATTTCCGGAAGTGCAACGCCATATCCAGCTCCCCGGGCCGATGAAGCTGTCCTCCAATCCACAGTCTTACACGGCACTCAACGAGTTGTTCAACGCGCCCGCTCTCTTCGCGCTCAAGAGGATTGCCCGGTTGAACCCAACCTCTATTCTTGCTGTGGAAGAGGACAACCGTCTTCTCGGCATTCTTGCCCACCGCGTCTTCGAGAAACTCTTTGCGCATGCCGATGTCCTTACCTGGACGAACCAGCAAGCCAAGGACTGGTTCCGAACTCAGACCGATGAGTTGCTCCGCACAGAAGGGGCTGTTCTCCTGATGCAAGGCGCTGGCATCAGCCTGCAGCGCTTCCAGATGACCTGCGAAGGCGCAATCTGCTCGCTCTTGGAACATCTGCGCGAAGCCAAAGCAGTACGCGTTCAGACCGAGGCCGAATTTGATGGCGTGCTCGGACCGGTCCCGTTGACCGGAAAGATTGACCTTCTGGTCGAGCTGCCTGACAACAAGGTTGTCGCGCTCGACATGAAGTGGCGCGGAGATAACCACTACGCACGGACGCTGCGCGAGGGTGGCCACCTTCAGTTAGCTCTGTATTCCAGCTTGGTCGAGCAGAAGACCGGAACTGCACCTGCGGCACTGGGATTCTTCATCCTGGAAAGCGGCGCGCTGTTCATCTCGCACCCGGGCTTCTTCCCTCAGGCTCAATTCACACCTCCACCCGAGGGAGTTACGGTCGCTGCGCTGCTTGACCGGGCAAAAGCGACCTGGTCCTGGAGAACGGGCCAGTTCGCCGCAGGGCAAATTGAAGTTGTCCCCAGCGGACCAACTGAAGACTACAACGGTCCCGAGGGGACGCTTCCGGTGAAGGGGCCCAGCCAATGGGACCGGGACTATCTCGTATTACTGGGAGGGTGGGAGTGATGAACAACATCGAATTTGTGAGCGCGGGTGCCGGTAGCGGCAAGACCTACAAGCTGACTGAGACCCTCGCTCGGGCCCTCGAGTCCGGCGCTGCCCGACCCCATGCCATTTTGGCAACGACGTTTACGGTGAAGGCCGCCACGGAGCTGCGTGAACGCGCCCGGTCGTGGTCGCTGGAGAAAGGCCGTGTTGACCTTGCCACGGCTATCGGACAAGCCAGGTTGGGAACAGTCAACAGTGTCTGCGGCCAGATGCTCAAGCAGTTTTGCTTTGAGTTGGGGCTGTCCCCCGACCAGACCGTTCTCAGCGAAGGGCAGACGAAACGGCTGCTCGAAACATCACTTGCTGAGACTCTCGACCCTGTGGGCCAGGCCGAGTTCGTGCAGCTCACGCGCAGATTTGGAATTGAACAGGAAGACTGGGCGAAGACCGTCAAGGATGTGGTCAAGGCGGCTCTGGACAACGACATTGAACCCGTCACATTGCGGACGATGGGGCCGCGCAACGCAGACCAAATGCTTGCGAATTGGCCAGCGCCGACCGCAGGCGGTGACCCGACGGCGGTTTTAGCCGCAGCAGTGATAACCGCGCGCCAAGAGGTCGCAGCTTATGTCGACGCGCAAAATGCGGCTGGCGCCAAAGGGGCCAAGAATCTTCAAGACGGGCTGGGTGATTTGCAGAAGTTCGAGCGTGCTTTCCGCGAAGACCGATGGTCGTGGCCCGACTGGATTGGTGCAGCGGGTATCGACGCCGGTGCTAAGGTCAAACACTTTCTAGAGCCCGTGAAAGCTGCGGCTCAGGCGCACGAATCGCATCCAGCCTTCCACGCCGACGTTCGGCGGTATCTTGAGCTGATATTCAATCTAGCGGCTGATGCCCTGGATGCCTATGCGGAGGCCAAGAAGACCTTGGGCGCCGTGGACTTCAGTGACCAGGAGGTGCTGTTGCTGCGGGCGGTTCGAGAAAACGCAAGCGTCCGTGAGGTGTTGGCCGACGAACTTGACCTGGTGATGGTCGATGAATTCCAGGACACAAGTCCTCTCCAGCTTGCGCTGTTCGTGGAGTTCGCCAAGCTGGCCAAGCGTTCAATCTGGGTTGGTGACCCCAAGCAAGCGATTTATGGCTTTCGCGGAACCGATGCCAGCCTTTTCGCTGGAATCATCGGAGCCATTCCTGGCTGGGGTGGCACTATTGGTCAGCCCCTGACCACATCGCGACGGTCCACCCCAGCCTTAGTCTCGCTCACGAATGCAGTGTTCGGAGGCGCCTTCCAACCCGAACTGGCACCACCGGATGTTCAGTTGCAGCCCGCTCGAAATGACCTTCCTAATCAGTCGTCGCTTTTGAACTGGAACTTTGAGAGCAGCAAGAATGGTACGGACTATCTGGCATTGGGCCAGGCCATATCGGAGCTACTTAACTCTGGGATGCAGGTAGAAGACAAGGCGACCAAAACCCTTCGGGCAATCCAACCCGGTGACATCGGAGTCCTCTGCCGGAAACACGACCAAGTGGATTTGGCCGTCACTTCGCTCACCCAGTGGGGCATTCCTTCTGCAAGTCCCCGCGCCGGCCTGCTGGGAACTGCGGAGGCCATCTTTGTCCTGGCTTGTCTGCGCCGCATGCACGATGTCAGCGACACTGTTGCATCCGCTCTGGTGCTGACGTTGGCAGATGGCATCCCGGTAGACGCATGGCTGGCGGACCGCCTTAATTACCTCGGGCAGCCCGATGTCAAAGCTCATGAGTGGAAGACGCACGGCGAATCTGCACATCCACTACTTGCACGTCTCGAAGAACTGCGCCCGGCCTTCACCTCCTTGACTCCTCTGGAAGCTCTACGCCTGGCCACCGCAGAATCGCATGTTGCCCAGCTTGTCGCCCAATGGTCCAACACTCCGCATGAGGAACGTAACCGGTTGGCCAACGTTGAAGCTCTGGTAGAACTGGGAAAGGCCTACGAGGACGAATGCATCGCAGCCAAGCGACCTGCAACGGTCAGTGGGATGCTCAGATGGCTCGATGCAACCGCGGAAGCGGAGGACGATGGCCGAGCTGCGTCAGCAGACAGCGCAGTCACGGTCCTCACCTACCATGGGTCAAAGGGCTTGGAATGGCCAGTCGTTGTCCTTTCTGCGCTTGGCGAAACTGCCAGAAGTGCGCTTTGGAATGTGCGGGCACGCACGGAAGGCGTCTTTGACCCGCAGATGCCGCTGGGCAATCGCTTCATTCACTGCTGGCCGAAGACCTGGGGTAAGCGCGCGGCCCCACAAGCCGCAGTCAACGCGGAAGCAAGTGCGACCGGGGTCTCCATGCAAAAAGATGCCGAGGCGGAAAACAAGCGCTTGCTCTATGTCGGGTTGACCCGCGCCAGAGATGTGAACATCCTGGTGTCATTCGCCAGGAAATCTGGGCCAGTACGCGGCTGGGTGGATGAGGTGCAGGGCGCAAGTCAGATTCTGTTTGGCCCTACCGAGGAGGTGGTCCTTGTTGATGGCCAGCGGTGTTCAAGAACATCCAAGGATTGGAGCAAAGACGAATGCGCAGCCGAGCCACCAGTGCGAGCACCGAAAGACCGTCATTGGTTCACCCGTCGACCTCTCGCATCGGCAGTGCCCTTGTGGCACCGACCAAGTAGTGCAGTTGGCGGGCAGTTCGCTATTGCTGAGACCGCAGACGTCGGCATTCGTATTGCGCTAACGGGAAAGCCGGACATGGCCGACCTAGGGACGGCAGTCCATCTCTGTATCGCTCGGGCTGGTGCACGTGGAGTGGTGGAGCAGGCCGATGTCAGCAGCATTCTCAGCAACTGGGGCATAGGCAACGCCGTTGACAGCGCTGCGGTTGTCGCGCAGCTATCGGCCTTCCATGCATGGTGCGGTGAGCGTTGGCCTGGATGTCCGACCTTTGTTGAAGTACCAATTGAGGCGAATCGTCCTGATGGAACGCGGGTCAGAGGAAGAATTGACTTCCTTGTGAAAACTCCTCAAGGTTGGATTCTTGTGGACCACAAATCCAACCCTGGAGGGAGTGAACGTGACGGGAGCTTGACTCTTCAACACGGACCGCAGCTTGCTGTGTATGCCGAAGCTTTGGCTGCGGCAACGGGCGTTTCGGTTGTTGAGAGGTGGATATATCTTCCAGTCGCTGCTCGAGTACTGAGGATTGCCTAGGTTGTTGTGCCTAAAAAGTTGTACTGCTGTGACTTTTTTTGCACACCCCTGTGCTTCATTGCTTTGCTAAAGAATCAGAGGAGGCGAGGATATGACTGCGTATGCATGGGCTGCATCTTCTATTTTCCTAAAGGGTTCTACTGGGAGGGGAGTAAGTTCGTTTGACGTGAATAAGCGAGGCGCACCATGAAGGCGCTTCGCGGCACCGCTGCGCTACGTAATCTTCGGGAGCAGCCTCTTTGGCGCCTGCTGGCTGCCAATAAGGCTCCCGTTGTGATTGGATTGCTGCAGTCCTTGTTTGTTGAATCCGAACAAACCCTCCCCAGCTCAGTACTTCATGAGCGTTTGGCACGTGACATTGAGGCGCTACGCGCTGTTGGGGAAGAGCTTCCGCAAACGCCGCAGGCATATGTCGCGGAGTGGCTCAGCCAGGGATGGTTGACTCGTCGATTTCCTGCGGGGGCGTCTGAGGAGGAGTACGAGCTGTCGGTTGACGCGCTGACGGCACTGCGCTTTTTGACAGGGCTTTTGAAGCCGCGTACCACTGCGACAGAGAGTCGGCTATCCGTTGTGATTCACCAACTGTCACGACTGGCAGAGGAGACCAATACCAATCCGCAATCGCGTCTGGCTGCGCTGCGCGCCGAGCGCGACCGCATTAACCGGGCGATTACTGATGTCGAACGTGGTGGAGTCAAAGCGCTTGCCCCAGACCGGGCTGTGGAACGGGCGCGCGAAGTCATCGCTTTGGCGCAAGAACTCGCGGCCGACTTCCGAAGCGTTCGTGATGAATTCGAGAGGTTGAACCGAGGTCTTCGTCAGAGCTTGATGGAGAACGAAGGGAGCCGTGGTGATGTGCTGGAGCAGCTCTTTGCCGGTGTTGACCTTATCGGCGAAAGCGATGCCGGCCGAACTTTCCATGCGTTCTGGCGGCTGCTGACAGATAGCGAGCAGGCCGCAACGCTGCGCGAGTCGTTGGATGAGGTGACTGGTCGGCCCTTCGCGCGACAGCTGGAATCGCAGGAGCGCAAATTCTTGCTGGGGCTGACTGGTGCCTTGTTGAACGAAGGACGAGGGGTGCACGATGTCCTGCAGAATTTCGCGCGTAGCCTCAAAAGCTTTGTCCAGAGCCGGGAATTCTTGGAGCACCGCCGGCTGCATAGCCTCCTCAAAGCAGCGACACAGGCTGCGTTGGGTGCCAAGGACGAGGTGCGGCCAAACGAGCAGCTGGGCTTCGAGCTCATGCAGTCCAGCAGCCGAATCAGGTCGGTGTCCCAGTGGGCGCTTTACGACCCGTCGGAGCGTGTAACCGACTCCTCGATGCAGGCGGCGGAGCCGTCAGAGCTGGACCTCGAAACGGTGAGCGAGCTGGTTCGGCAATCGGAAATCGACTTTCGAACGCTTAAGGCCCACGTGCGGGCCATCTTGGAGCGGCAATCTCAGGTTTCTATTGCGCAGGTGCTTGCTGAGTACCCCGCGGAGCAGGGATTGGGAAGTGTTGTTGGCTATGTCGCCCTGGGTTCCAAGCATGGGGATGTGACTGACGGGACAGAGCTTGTGGTCTGGGAGGGGGACGACGAGGTGCAGCGCCGCGCCAAGGTCCCTACCATCTATTTCATGAGGGAGCGCTATCTTGAACTCGTTGACTGACGCGATGGATGAGTCTTTCGTAGAAGATACGGCGGCAGATTCTACTGTTGCCGAAGCTGCAACCTTCCAAGGAGATACCGGGGCGCTGCCCATCGACACCCGGCGAGTCTTGGTTCAACTTCTTCTGGGACCCTCGGTGGACGCACGGCGTCAGTCGAGGCTCTGGCCGGTTCTGCTGCGCGATGAGGTTGTCATCCGTTCGCGCATGCATGACCTCTTTCTTGAAGTCGTCATCGACCATGAGCAGAAGGTCGCCTTCACAAGGCAAGTCGTTTCTGAAGACCTGGATGTCCCCATCTTGCTGCGCAAGGCTTCGCTCACTTTCCTGGAAACCGCATTGCTGCTTTTCCTGCGGCAGCGGCTGACCCAGGCCGATGCTCAGGGTGAGAGGGCGGTCGTTTCGCGCGAAGACATGCAAGAACATCTGGCGGTGTTCGAAAAAGAGAACAACCCCGACCACGCTAAGTTTGGGCGGCAGGTCATCAATGCTGTCGACAAGGCGAAGAAGCTGAGCCTGCTGCAGTCCATCCGTGGGTCAGGGGAACGCTACGAGGTCTCACCAACACTCAAGCTTCTGTTCTCTGCCGAGGAAATTCAGGAACTCACGCGCACGTATGCCTCGTTGGCTGCCTCCCCCGCAGGAGTCGGTTTCAATGGGGAATCTGATGGCGATGACGACGAACAGCCTACTGATGGAGAGGAGACCGAATGAATCCGTTTGCTCAAACCGACCTGCTTGGCGGCAGCAGTGACCAATTCCGTCTCGCACGGATTCAGACGTTCAACTGGGGGACGTTCTCGAATGTCTTCGACTTCCCCATCCCGAAAGAGGGCTACCTCTTCGTCGGTCCTTCGGGGTCTGGCAAGTCGACGGTCCTGGATGCGCATGCTGCACTGCTGACGCCTCCGAAATGGGTGGACTTCAACGTTGCGGCGCGCGAGGCCGAGCGCAATGGGCGGGACCGCAGCGTCATGACGTACCTTCGAGGGGCTTGGGCGCAGCAGACCGGCGAGGCCGGTGAATATGTGTCGCAGTTCCTGCGTAGCGGCACGACGTGGTCGGCCATCGCGGAAACCTACCGTGATGAATTGGGGCGTGTGGTGGT
This sequence comes from Comamonas sp. MYb69, assembly GCF_037479315.1. Lineage (NCBI taxonomy): Bacteria > Pseudomonadati > Pseudomonadota > Betaproteobacteria > Burkholderiales > Comamonadaceae > Comamonas > Comamonas sp. MYb69. The sequence goes on along the minus strand of NZ_JBBGZG010000007.1, from coordinate 232,195 downwards.
GCTTGCCCAAGTTCTGTGGGTGAAGGGAAATTCGACCGCCCCGGGTGATGCCAAGCGTGTGTACCTGACGCTTGAACGTGAGTTTGGTGTTCAGGAACTGGAGTTCTTCGCGAAGAACGAGTTCGATGCTCGACGCTTCAAGCACGACTTGCCTGATGCGAAGGTGCATACGGAGTTCAGCGCCTACCAAGAGCGATTCCGCCGGCTGCTGGGCATCGAGAACGAGCGTGCATTGCGCTTGCTGCACAAGACGCAGTCCGCCAAGAACTTGGGCGACCTCAATGTGTTCTTGCGGGACTTCATGTTGGATGAACCCGAAACCTTCGGCATCGCCGCGAGCCTGGTCAATGAATTCGGAGAGCTCAACGAGGCGCACCAGGAGGTTGTTGCTGCACGCAAGCAAATTCAGACGCTTGTACCGGCCCGTGACGAACATGGGGAACTGGACGGCGTAAAACTTGAGCGCAATGGCTTGCAGGCCATACAGACTGCCATTGACCAATATCGAGAACACCGGCGCAAGCTTCTTCTTGATGAGCGCATTGCTGAGCTCGAAGTGGACATGGAGGGGGCGAGGCAGGAGACGTTGCGTCTCGCTTCCATTGTTGAGAACGAGTATCAGAAGCTGACCGACCTCCAGAGGCAAAAGCTCAACATGGGGGCCGACGTTCTTGTCCGGCTCGAAGAGGACATTAAGGCCGCCGAAGCTGAAAAGCCCATCCGTATCGGCAAGCGGGACCTTGCCGCAGCAGCATGTGAAGCCATGGGGTGGGCTGTTCCTGATTCCGTGGTGTGGTTTGTCCAGCGTGTCGAAGCCGCCAAGCAACGGGTGTTGAAGGCGCGCGACTTGAAGAAAGAGGCTGAAGAGCGGAAGGACGGTGTCAAGGAAGAGCTGCGCCGGGCAAATGAGGGCTTCCAGAAGGTTGTCGCTGAGGTTAAGGCGCTCGAACGCCAGAAATCGAACTTGCCGGCACGACTGGTCGACCTGCGTGAGCGCATGGCTCGGGACCTTTCGATTCCCGAAGAGAAACTGCCGTTTGTCGGCGAACTGGTCGAGGTGCGAGCCGAGGAAACGGCTTGGCGTGGTGCCATCGAGCGTGTCCTGGGTGGCTTCGCTCGCTCCATCCTCGTGGACGAGAAGCACTACTCTGCGGTGTCGGCTTACCTGAATGAGCGAAACATCGGTGAGCGGCTGGTGTACTTCCGAACCATCCCCCAGACCTCGGGGCGGTCTCCGGGGCCCAATTCCTTGGTGCGCAAGCTCAACATGGCATCAGGTAGTTTCGGGGACTGGGTCCGGGAGGAGCTCAAACATTCTTTCGACTTCGAGTGCGCCGACACCCTGCAGGCGTTCCGCAATGCTTCGCGTGCGGTCACTCGCGAGGGGCAGGTCAAGCACAGCACGATGCGGCATGAGAAGAATGACCGCCACTCGGTCAACGACCGCAATCAATGGGTCCTGGGGTTCGACAATAAGGAAAAACTGGCACTCTTCAAACAGCAGGCCGTGGAAATCGGCGTTCGCATCAGTGAGCTGGAAGAGACCGTTCGCAAGATGGGGAAAGAGGAAGACGCCCAACAGGAGCAGATGTTGCACTGCCAAAACCTGTCGAATCTGACTTGGAACGATGTGGATGTTGGGTCGCTGCTGACGCGCATCAATGACTTGACCATCCGCTTAAAGGCCGAGCGGGAGGCGCGTCCGGACCTCGCAGCGTTGAACGACCGCATTCGGAAGCAAGAAGAGGTGCATTCCAAGGCGGTTAGTAAGAAGAACGCTGAAGACGGCAAAGGGCAGTCTATTTCTGCGGACATCAACCGCTTGAAAGGGAAGCTGGAAGAACTTTCCCAGTTGTGGCCGACTTCGGACCGTCCTCCTGCGTTCGCCACGCAGATTGCCGCCCGGTACGAGGCCACGGAGAAGGAGGCCACCTTGGAGAGCCTTGACCATGTGACCAATTTGGTTGAGCGCGGCCTGAATTTGGAGCTGCGGGCGCTCGAAAGCCGGTTGTCGGAACTTAGTAATTCCATCGTGCAGCGGTTTGCGGATTTCAACCGGCTGTGGCCTGCGCTTGCTGGCGGCCTTGATGCGACGCTTGCAAGCGCCGACGACTATCTGGCGAAGCTCAAGCGACTGGAGGACGACAACCTGCCTGCGTTCGAGGACCGGTTCTTCAGTCTTCTGCGGGAGCAGAGCGACCAGAATCTGACGCTGCTCACCACGAAGCTGGACGAAGAGCGCTCGGCCATTCGGTCGCGCATGGAACTCGTCAATGAAAGTCTGCAGACGGCGCCGTTCAATCCAGGTACTCACCTGGTCATCGAAACGACCGACAAGGCCATCGAGGATGTGCGCTTGTTCCGCGCGAGCCTCAAGGAGTCGCTCAGCCACTCGTTCTCCAACGACCGTGACTTGGCTGAGGAGCGCTTCAAAGCGTTGGCGGCACTCGTCAAGCGTCTCGCGAGCCAGGAAACCGCAGACAAGAACTGGCGGAATTTTGTGCTCGACGTGCGGCAACACGTGGAGTTCGTTGCTCGGGAACTGGACGAGGACGACCTGGAGGTCGAGGTCTACCGCAGTGGCGCCGGCAAATCCGGCGGACAGCGCCAGAAACTGGCTGCGACTTGTCTGGCGGCTGCGCTTCGGTATCAGCTTGGCGGCCAAGACAGAGCACTGCCCAGTTATTCCACTGTTGTGCTCGATGAAGCCTTCGACAAGGCTGATGCGGAGTTCACGGCGATGGCTATGAACATCTTCAAGACTTTCGGATTCCAGATGATTGTGGCGACCCCGTTGAAGTCCGTGATGACGCTGGAGCCCTTCATTGGCGGTGCATGCTTTGTGCATATCAAGGACCGAAAGAAGTCGGCGGTCATCCCCATCGAATACGACGATGAGTCTCATCGACTGAAACTTTCCCAGGATGTGTCCAATGTCGAAGAAACTTCTGTCTCCTGAGGCAGCGCGCGATTTCTTGGTTCGTCGCTTCAACAACCAGCATCAGAACTGGCTGGCAGGGGAAGGAGCTTGGCCACTGGTTGTGGCGCTGGGCGTTCCAACCGATAAGGATATCGCGGAGGACGCTTCAGCGGTCAGGGCATGGGCGGCTGCTTGGCAGTCACGGACTAGCCCAGGGGAAGTCCTGTTTGAAGAGCGGCAATTTGCCAGGTTCGGCAGGCATCGGTTACCCAGTCGGTTGAGTTTTGAAAGCGCTGCCGTGGTGGCCGCTGCGATTGGTCAGTCCAGGCGTTGGGAGATTGCCTGCGAGCGCTATCAACTGATGTTGAGCCGGTGGCCGGTGCTTGGGCAGGGCAGCGCGCTGGCTTCTCGGTTCGATGTGCTCGCGGACTATTCTTCTGAGGACTTTGAACGCTTGGTGGCTCTACTTGCGTGGTTGACCGCCAATCCAGTATCGGGCCTGTATCTACGGCAGCTCCCTGTGGAGGGGCTGGATACAAAGTGGTTGGAGAAGCGCACGGGGCTCGTGGCTGGTCTTCTTCGCGTGATACGGGGTACTGGAGATGAAGGTAGTGACTTTCATACGTTGGCTGGCCTCAAGAAGCCAGCTCATCGAGTACGCATCCGATTGCTCTGCCCTAAGCTGCGCAGCCTGTTTGGAGGCTTGAGTGACATTGAAGCACCGGTGCAGGCGCTGGGTAGATTACCTATTTCACCTGCGACTGTGGTGATTGTCGAGAACCTCGAAACGGGGCTGGCATTTCCCGATGTTGCGAACACCGTACTCGTCATGAAGCTAGGAAATGCGGTGAGCGCCCTGCGAGAGCTTTCATGGCTGATAGACGCAGAAGTCTGGTACTGGGGCGATATAGATACACACGGATTTGCAATTCTTGGACGTGCCCGTAGGGCCATTCCACATATCAAGTCAATACTCATGGATGAGCGGACACTTCTTTCACATCGCTCCCTATGGGGAAGGGAGAGCGTCTTGGAGACAAATGCCCCTGTTGAAGATTTGATGCCCGAAGAAGCTGCTGTGTATAACAGTTTGAAGGCTCATTCTTGGGGGCAGGGCGTGCGCTTAGAGCAGGAGCGACTTGATTGGGATTCCTCAATTAAAATTTTAATGAATACACTGGCTTCTGGTGTAACTGGTCAAGCCAAAGATTGACAGTGTCTTAATTTTTTTGAGATAAGAATTAAAACTTCGTCATCAAGGTCGGTAAACCCTTTATGGGGCCTTTCCCCACTCATGGCGCCCGTCTCGTGCCACATCGGCAGTGTAAAACGGAATTGAACCGGCGTCCGCAAGCTGAATTGGCTCAATTGTCGGTGCTCCTTTTGAGGGCTCCTTTGCGAGGCAGCGCAAAGGAGCGGGTTGAGAGAGGTTGATGCGTTTCTATCCGTTGAAATACAAGGAAAATTTCAATGATATTGATTGGACACCTTTAGCTTTATTTCTACATGCTTGGTAAATTTATGCTTTAAATTTTGGTATTCCTTTGCCCGTTGTGCATATAGATGTGGGCAATTTATGCTTTATTTTGCGGACAGGATTTGGGTAACGGCAAAAATACATTACTCCTAAAAATTAAATCGGAACCAAACTTAAGCCAGTCGCAAGTTCGCGGTGTGAATTGTAGATTTCTGAAATCAGCAAGAAATCTAAGCCCTTTGACCGCGATGCTGAAAGTCAACTTGCGTGGGCTGCTTTGTTACAAAACCGCTGAAATATGCCTTAAAGAGCTTTGCAGGTGATTTTAATAATTAAATTTAACCCAAGTGATTCCTGATTGAAACCACCTTTCTATTGCTTGAGATATTATTGGATTTTAGAAGTAGGTCGTATTTTTCTCTCAGTCTTGCTAGTTCAGCATTCGCATCTTCTAGCTTTCGTTCGGTCTCTTGTAGGTCCAACTCAGTTATGCGATGGGATTCAGATAAGCCATCATAAAGCTGACGCCAATCGGCAATCCGAGTAGCTAGTTCGCGCTTCACACGCATGCGACCAGTTACAGCGGTTGTTTCCAGTTTCTTCTTCCAGCTCTTTATATCTTGAAGTAGAGACTTGTACCTCGTACCATACAAAGTAGTGTTGTGAATCCCGGCTCTTCGAGCAACTTCATTCGCTGAGAGCGCACCTTTGTTTGCAGGGTAGATACCTTCGTTATCTCTTATCTCCGCTTCTATGGTCCTCATCGCTGTACGTACAGCGGTCTCCACCACATCCGCACGAGCCTCACCTTGTTCTAAGGCTTTAGCGCGGATTTTTTCTCGTGTATTTGCATCGTGAGGCATCTTAGCTTTTTGTCTGCTTGTTTCCTTCATAGGGGCAATTCTCCATTCATAACGGCCTGCACAGTAGGGTCATCCATCCATTTTTCCTGCAGCTCTTGGAAGCGTGGGACAAGAGCTCGAATTTGGCCTGCCCAAAGAGAAGCAACCAAGTCTTCTCCCCGTTCAGTCTCTTGTTGATACGTCTGCACCGCTTGTAAGATGCACTCATCTACATCTTGTCGGTGCCACGCCTCCTCTAAGCGAAAGTCGCAATTGGTGGCGCAACGTGACGGCTCTGGCTTCCCCTTTTTCTTATTGCACGGACCGGATTGACCTGCAGATTTTGTACAGATAACGCCTGTGCGAACAGCTTGCCAATCCTTACCTTGCATGGTCAACACCTCCCCGAGTTCTCTTATATTGGCGGCATTAAAATCTTCGCCGCGCCTGATAATAGTTTTCTTTTGCTCTTGGATGGCATTGTGAACCCTTAATGCAGCAGGACCTCCGTATCCACCGTATCGAGTGTTCGCCGTATTATTCTCTCCGTTGTCGACATCTGATGTACTAACTCCTTCGGCCTCCAGCATGTCAGCTACAACCTCGCTCGCTCGCATAATCCTGAGTTCCCTGGCAATGACTTCAATTTCGGCGGTTAAGTCCTTGTCTGTGAGGATGTAATACATCGTCATTTCAATCGACTTATGACCAAAGACGTCTTGCAAAATTTTTGGCGAATTTGTGAGCGCGAGCGCTGCCAAACGAGCGATAGTCTTTCTGAACCGATGTGTGCGTAGCAACTGTCCGCCAGGACAGGTTTCCATACCGAGGGATTTTGCGAAGCTGACGAGCAAAGCGTTGAGGCCATCAGATTGTATTGGCATTGAACGGACCGACACGGAACCACCCACTTGTCCCCATAGATGCGTCCCAGGAGAAATTGTTTCTGGGTTGATAACTTTCTCACTACCGCTTAATCTTTCATATAAGGCAACAAGTCGAGCTTGCTGCTCTAATGCCGTAGCGGCGATTGCAGGGAGAGACCATGTACGAAACTCGCCATCAACTCGCTTGACCAACTTGAACGTACGTCCTTCAACTTGGTGTGTTCCGTCCTTGCTGTAAACGACGCATGAGCGATTCAGAGTAAGAGCTTCCCCTATGCGTGCAGCTGTTGCAAGTTCTGATATAAAGTAATGTGCACCCTGTACAATTCTAGCGAGGCCAAAAATATGGCTCATGTTTTCTGGCGGCCATATCTCCTTATCAGCAGCTTGGTCGGTATAGTTAGATTTTTCCTTTTTTCCCGTCCCTTTTCTCCCTTTTCCATGGGTTGTAAGTCTTATTTCATATCCTGGATTTTCTAAGGGAGTGCCGCCTGCATTTGTCCAATTGAAGTTGGCGAGATATTTCTTGCACATCTGTCCAAGATGGTTGCGTTTCTGTCCTGCTAAAGCAGCATTCTTCCATAATCCTTGAAAGTCGCTGAGTATGTGTAAAATGTTGGGTGCCAAATGTTCAATTATCCATAACGACCTTTTCCCCATTTGGCTGACATAATTATCTGGCAGCGGTTTATGAGGGTTGATTTTATTTTGCGGCAGAGGACTTGCTGATGCACCTTTGGCTTTTGAGGTCTTTTTTATATTAAATGTCCGCTCTGGGGCATCGTTCCATAGTCCTTTCTCTTCAAGCATATGCATTCGTTGAATTTCGATGCGGATGATTTTTGCAATGCTTTCAGAGGTGATAAAGGAGTCAATCAAAGAGTAACTAAAGAATTTGAAGCAACCTGTGGCTTCTGAGTTGAGTTGAGCATTATTGTTTTCTAAACTTAATGCTTTGCTTATGCTCAAAGCAGCAATTTGTGGTAGGTGGCTGTAAGCCATCATTGCCAATTTGGTTGGTCCAAGTGATTCACCATGGCTATATCTAAAACCAACCGGACCCATTCTGCAAAGAATTAAATATCGGATGATAGATAATTCAGCGTTATCAATAAGCGCCCATAAATTGTGCGAATTTGAAATTTTTTCTATTTTCACATATCGATGTAAAAAATCTAGAATACGTTTCTTTATGTTGGCGTTCCTATATGCATCTTTCCCTGTTGGATGCCATTCTTTAGGGGTTGCCCATTTGCCGAACTCATTCCCGTGGCGCAATAGCGATTTCAGTAGAGTCCCTTCTTGTCGTGATAAATCTTGTATTGCCTGAATGCTAAATTGGTTTAGAGCGTGTTCTACTGTGAATTCTAATTCCTCAGCTAAAACTCTTTTGAACGGGGTCTCAGTGACTGTCAAAGCTGATGATTCGGATTTTGTCATTTTAGATGTAATTCTTATATATTTCCATTGAATTCAACTGGGCGATGTATTCCATTGGAGATTTTATCATTCCAAAGGTGTATAGTTTGCTCGACCTCATGTTTATCAAATCCTAACAAGGCGATTTCAGTATTCTCGAGCTCTTGCTGAAATTCTCCTAGGACAAATGCGTCAATTGGAATTTGTGTTTTTAGCCACCGTAGCTCCGCAGCCCTCATGCATAGGCCTGCCATGCTCTCTTTAGTTATTACAGCATTCTTCAGGCAAAGTGTACAACGCTGAATGTGACATAAATTTTTCCCATCTGAATTGAATGTTGGGTCTATTTGGGGTGGTGGGTTAAGAGGGTCTTTGCATGAAACGCCAATTCGACTTCGTTTCAAATTCCGATATTCGACCAGCCGAGAACTTTCAACCTCCGTATAGCCTCCGTCTCTGACTATCTTTGCTAGCAACGTGAGGTCGAGTCTTTCCGAATTTTTTATTTCCTCCAGCAGGGATTCGCTGAAATTTAAGTATATCTTGGCACTTTCTTGATTAATTAGAGTGTTGTTTAAGTAAATTGCTGTACTTGAGGGCCTGCGATGTCCAAGTGCTACCATTACATAAATAATCGACCCCCCGGAGCTTCGCCACGCATACGCGGCGAAGGCATCCCTGAAATCACTCGCAGTCAATCTTAAAGGTGCGCCTATAGATGATTCATTAAAATTTAGACTGCTGACTATTTCATTGAGGAAATTTTTGTCTCCACCTCCTAGTGTGGAATAGCTATCAGCAGTAAGCGATTGAATGCCTTTTCTATCGAAAAACAGCCAAACAGACCGACTCTTGGCTCGCAGTCCTTGAACTTTTTTCCACAGTGGCTTCGTCTTGCTTAATGGCAGGTTTGCCGCATTTGCATTTTCCAATTCTATGATTGCAGTGGTGAGGTCCTGTAGCAAAAGCTGTCGCATCGACCAAGTTTTTTCCACTACTAATCGCAGTATTGCCCCGGCAGAGCGGTCTGTTTTCCAGTCTCCATGAACATCATGAAAGCTCCCGCCACGTTCCTTGAACCCAGTCAGGATAAATCTATCCTCTTGAGATGGGTGGTTTCTTAAAAAGGGAATTCGTGACAATCCGTCTGCAGTTGCGTCAACAGTGAGGTCCAACAGAGTTTGAGGATTCCATCCTGTTCCTGCAAGACATAAATGAAATGCATATCGGATATCGCTGCCTGTGGGATAAACGGTTGAGTAGGCGGCCATTGCATTTCGACCTGAACCAACATCAATTTTTTTTCTATATCCTACTTTGAGCTCTCTGAACGTTGGGTGTGAAATCTTTCCGCTCTCCTGTAGGCGGATTTTTGCCTTCTCAAACGCATGGCGATTCTCGAGGAGTAGAATATCAGCCTGACTTTCTGGGATTATGTCACCAGCCAACAATGCGTCTGAGCGCTTCCAGCGGTCAATCGCATGAAACCAGCCATGTTTGAGTTTTGACCAGACACGAGCTGTTACCTTCTCCGGAGGAAGATTTCGCTTGGGTTTTCGACTTTCAGGCCCCCTCCATGGTAGAGGGGAGAGACCCATTGCTTGCCGAGTTGTATCGGCCACACTCTTGAGGCTCCCAAATTGATGCCCGGTACAGCCGCGGTCAAGTGCTGCCCGACCATGCAGGTCTCTTAGTTGAGTAACGGAGTCAACGCGTGGAGTCTGATGACACGTTAAAGAAGATTGAGCCTCAATTTCGTCAAGAAGACGCCACCACCACTGAAGATGCGCTATTAGCTTGATTGCAGTGATTTCAACTGCAAACACAAGCTTTTCTTGAATCGCAGGAGCAAGCTCCACAATTAGATTGGGGCGTCCGCTGTATGGTCCATTCCAAACGCCTCCACCCACAAAATTAGGACTCTTTTGCCCAGTACTCAAACACGTTAAGTCGACGAAGCAAGGCTTGGTGTCATGTCTTGTGAAAAATGTTAGCGGGTCACCAGTTTCGATATAGTTGGTGTTGTTTGCAACCTCAGTTAATTGAGGTGGTAAATCATTAAGGTGGTCTTTTCTTGATTTTCGAATACTCACTTCTATCTACTCTGAATTTGTCTCTTCGTATTTCTCTAAATGCTCTTGATATTTATCTGGAAGACTAATGCCGAGAATATCGGAAACCCAGACTAAATATGTGAAACAAGTGCTTATATTTGCGTGGCCTAGCTGTAATTGGATTTTGAATCTAATGATGTCGGTCCCAATGGTGGCAACCAATATTCCTGGAGTATTTTTACCTAGCGTCAGAATATTTTTGTTTAGCTTGACCTCTCTTAATAACATCGAACAAGCCCACCAATCTCTGCCTAAATGAGGGGACCATCCTTTGAATGGTTGCTTTCCTGATTTCCATGTTTCGTAAAGCTGCCAAGATTCGAGGCGAGCTCCAGTGTTTTGGTCTCGAAACAGGTGGACGCAACCGTCAAGGCGTTGACGCTGAGCCGCGGCACCTCGAACCTGTTTAACCCAGATAGAAATAGCGGCGGGACGAACCTGCTCTCGGTACGAATGCAGTTTGCGGGCGAAGTGGAGCGGTATTTCGATATCACGTTCCGGACCTATCTTGTCGTTGTTGTCCATGCCGTAACTACGACCTTTTGCCCCAAACTTGATAGTAATAGCAACGAGCTGGTCGCACTCAGGCGCGGTCGGATTGCTGATGTGCCACTGTTGTTCATCGAGGGGAAGGGTGTCTATTCGGAATGCTGCGACTTCCGCACGTCGCATTGCTGACATTAGTACAAGCTCGCACATCAACCCACGAGATTGACCTTCGCTCTCGTAAATTGATTCCAGCCAATCAGAGATTTGCTTATCATTCGGCATTCTCAATCGGCGCTTTTTCTGACGAACTTTACCGCTTCGAACTTGGACTTCAATACCGCGATGTCCACGGGCGTCCGTCGCCGACCCTCGGCCAGTTACGACTGTAACCGTGGGAACAGCGAACAATTCACGCTTACCCTTTACCGCGAGCCAAGTAAGGAAATCACATGCTTGGTCTACGTAGCTGTTAACGGTGCTAGCGCTTAGTCCCACGCCGTCGCGGGACCAAGAACCCTTTTGCAACTCTTGCTGATAACGACCGAAGATGTGTTCCTTATATGTGCACGTTCTTATTTCTACTCCGCGGTACTCAGCCCACTCAAGAAAGTTGGCTAGCCAATTGGCGTAGTTGCGAAGAGACACCTTAGTCGGAGCGTGTTGAGGCTCCTCAGTTGAGGGGCGCCTGGGAGACCAAATTCCCAGACCTCTGTCTATGAGGTATTGACTGCCAAGCCGATGATAGCCAGGACGTGAGTCAAGGATGAATGGAAGTTCGGCAACTCTTCCATACCCGGCGGCACTCAATGCAGCCGGGTTCGAGTAGCAAACTGTGAATCCTGTCATGAATGAAATTTTAGCACTTCAATAAGTAGAGCCGATTCAATCTTAGATTGCAATTGATGCCTTATCTATTGTTTTTATGGTGCTGTTATAAATGTCAACAACACCGTCTATTTTCGCTACATGGAAAGCGCGCGCGTGGAGTGGCTGCGCTCGACACGCGACACGCCCCATGGCGCGGGCCAGGGCCCGGTGGTCGTCAACTGCTTTTGCAATTACCTGCGGCAGATCGAGTACCCGGCCCAGCTGGTGGTGAAGATGTATGTCAGCGATGCGGCGCGCACGGCCTTTGAGACCTGGTACCACATTGAGAGGCAGGGTGCGCCCGGCGAGGTCTATGCCAGCGGCGGCGCCACCGTGCTGTGGGTGGACTTTACGCGCCAGAAGGCAGTGGATCTGCCCGGCTGGATGCGTGGCATGGTGGAAGGCTGATAACACCGGATTTTGCAGCGGTTTGCGGATTTGCGATGTGATATTGCGATGCAATGTTGCTATGCAATGTATAGCAAATCAAAACCTGTGGCAGTTTTGGGGTTGGTCGGCGCTCGGGCGCCATGCCATGCATCCCGCGCAGGCATGAAAAAGCCCGGTGAAGGCCTTCCCTGGCGGGAAGTCTTGCACCGGGCGGCTGGGGCCGAAGCGGATCAGCGGCGTGGCAGCGCGTAGGCGATCACATAGTCGCCCCGGTCGGGCGAGTTGCGTGCGCCGCCGGCCGAGACCAGCACAAACTGCTGGCCCGTTACCGGCGACTGGTAGCTGATGGGCGTGCCCTGGCTGCCCACGGGCAGGCGGGCTTTCCACACTTCCTGGCCGGTGCCGGTTTCATAGGCGCGCAGGTAGTAATCCTGCGTGGCAGCGATAAAGACCAGACCGCCTTGCGTGGCCATGGTGCCACCAATGGTGGGCATGCCAATGGGGATGGGCAGACCCATCTTGATGCCGAAGGGGCCCGTGTCCTTGACAGTGCCGACCGGCACTTGCCAGGCGATCTGCTGGGTCTTCAGGTCCACGGCAGTCAGCGTGCCAAAAGGCGGCTTCTGGCAAGGGATCTCCAGCGGCGACATGAAGCGCACCTTGGCATTGATCGCGTAGGGCGTGCCATCGAGCGGCACGGGCTTGGTGATCGCAGCGGCCTCGTTGCCATCGGACTTGGCGCCGGCATCAGCCGGGTCGGCCTTGATCAGCTGCACTTCCAGGCCCACGCGCATGTCGTTGATGAACAGGTAGTTGTTGGTCGGGTCGACCGAGATGCCGCCCCAGTTCATGCCACCCAGCGAGCCGGGCAGGTTCAGCGAGGCATCGGTGCCCGGTGGCGTGAACAGGCCGGTGTAGCGCTTGGACTTGAACTTCAGGCGGCAGAGCAGCTGGTCAAACGGCGTCGCACCCCACATGTCGGATTCGCGCATGTCGTCGGCGCCGATGTTGGGCATGCCGACCGAGAAGGGCTGCGTGGGCGAATAGGTCTCGCCGTCGATCTTGCCAGCGGGCACGCGGCGCTCTTCCACCTGGGTCAGGGGCTGGCCGGTCGCGCGGTCCAGCACAAAGATCTGGCCGGCCTTGGTGCCGAACACCAGCGCAGGCGTGGTCTTGCTACCGGCACCGGGGAAGTCCACAAACGAAGGCTGCATCGGCACATCGAAGTCCCAGAGGTCATCGTGCACGGTCTGGTAGACCCATTTTTCCTTGCCGGTGCTGGCATCGACGGCCAGCATCGAGGCACCGTACTTGCGGTCCAGCGCGGTGTGCTTCACACCCCAGAGGTCGACTGCCGCGCTGCCCACGGGCATGAACACGGTGTTGGACTGCGGGTCGTAGGACATCGGTGCCCAGACGTTGGGGGTCGAGCGCACATAGGTCTTGCCGTCGGCAGGAGCGGCCTGGTCCTCGGGGTTGCCTGGGTCAAAGGCCCAGCGCAGCGCGCCCGTCACCACGTCAAAGCCACGCACCACGCCGCCGGGCATGTCGGTGCTGACGTTGTCGGCCACGCGGCCACCAATCACGATGGTGGTGCCGGCCAGGGTGGGGGCGGAGGTGGGGTAGTACTCGCCCTTGTCGGCGCCCTTGCCCATGCCGTTGCGCAGGTCCACGCGGCCATGGGTGCCAAAGTCTTCGCAGAAGGCGCCGGTGTCGGCGTCAAGCGCGATCAGCTCAGGTGCCACGCTGTTCATCAGAATGCGGCGCTGGCAGGCGGCGCCAGGCGCCACGCTCACAGCTTGCACCGGGGTTGCACCGGACACGCTGGGTTGGCTCAGCGGCTGGGCGGCATCAAAATAGGCCAGGCCACGGCAGCGCATCCATTTTTTCTGCTTGGCATTGATCTCGGTCTTCCACAGCTCCTTGCCGGTGGTCGCGTCCAGCGCAATCACATTGTTGTGTGGGGTGCAGACAAAGACCTGGTTGCCAATCTGCAACGGGGTCAGCTGGTCTTCGGCGCCACCACCGCCAGGGCTCACCGGCACATCGCCGGTCTGGTAGCGCCAGGCTTCTTGCAGATCCTTGACATTGCTGCGCGTGATCTGGTCCAGCGCGGCAAAGCGGGTGCCGCCCGGCGTGCTGCCATAGTGCGCCCAGTCAGCAGGCGCCTGGCCCTTGGCCACCGGTTGCAGCACGGTCGCATCCGACTTGGCCGACACCGAGGCGTGGGGCAGGAACATGCCGCCCACGGTCGCCAGGCAGCCCAGCAGCAGCAGGCCGGCCACCACGGTGGAGCCAGTCTTGCCAGCCGCCTGGCCGCGCGCGCGGCGCAGCACGGGGAAGGTCAGCGCCACCAAAATACCGATACCGGCAAGCAGCAGCAGGCGCGAGACCAGGGGCCAGAAATCCAGGCCCACATCGGCCAGCGCCCAGACCGCCGTTGCCAGCAAGGTCAGCGCATACAGCCAGGCGCCACCAGGGCGTGCGGCGGCAATCAGCACGCCCGAGACGATCAGCGCAACACCGCTGATCAAAAAGTACCAACTGCCCTGCAGTGCCACCAACTGGTAGCCATAGACAGCAAAGAACAGGCCCGAGGCCAGCAGGCACAGGCCTAGGAAAAGCAGCCAGGCCTTGGAAGCCAAGCCGAGTCGCGTGTTATGTTTATCCATTGTCACTATTGAAGTTATGCGAATCGCTGCATCGCCGTGGGCAGGCAGATGGCGGGCCTGGGCCGCAAGGCCAGGCAGGCCCATCGCATGGGCTGGAGAGAGGCGCGGCTTGATCTATGTCATGTCCGCGACAGCGCATTATCGGCGCGGAACAAAGCCGGGGAAGGCGGTGGGTGCAATTTTTGCCGGCGAGCTAAGCGCCGGCACTTGTAAGCAAGCCCCCGTGCAGCGGGGTGTGACTGCGCTTGCGGTACCCGGTAGGACTAATCGGGCTCAGGAAGCGCTGGCCTTGGGCAGCGGTGCCTGCCAGCGCGCGACAAACCAGAAGTAAAAGCCCGCTGCAGCAAAGATGGCCGCCATCACGCCCAGCAGCAGCTGCATATCGGGGTTGTTGGCATAGGGCCCCCAGATGACCCGGCCGAGCAAAACGGCCACCACCACGGCAGAAATCACCGCGCAACGCCGGTTGCGGGCCAGCACCCGTTTCTCGGCCTGTGCAATGAACAGCTCGGCGTGCTCGCCGCTAAAGCCCGCCGCATCCAGCTTGGCCAACAAGTCTTCGCGCGACTTGCCTTTGAGGATGTCGCGTGCCAGCAGAAAACGAAGAACTTTGTTGGATGCGGAATCGGCCATGGTGTGAAGAGAAAACAGCAAGAGAGAGCATAGAGCGCCCGCAGGCGCAGGACGCCCATTGTGCCTGCCCTGGCTAAGCCCTGAACAGTGCAGGTGTGAGACTAGGGTAAACCATATAATTCGTCAATGTATCTGCAATTTATGACTAAATGACTAATTAAAACAAATAATATGACGCTTTAATATGTTCATTTTGACAATGCTTGGTTGTAACATTTGTCCATCATCCACCCTGATCAGAGAGCCTGACATGAGCGACAGAACCAGCAAAAAGACCGCCCAAACCTCCCCCGCCAGCGCTGCCAAGGCCGGTGTCGGCGACAAGAAAGTCACCATCCTGGGCGCCGGCAAAATCGGCTTTGCGATGGCCGTGCTGCTGCAGGCTGCGGGCGGCTACCAACTGCGCATTGCCGACCAGTCCAAGGCACAGCTCAAGGCGGCTGCGGCGCTGGGCCTGGAGACCGTTCATATCGGCAAGGGCGGTGATCTGCTGCCGGCGGTGCAAGGCCAGTTTGCCGTGCTCAATGCGCTGCCTTTCCATATGGCGATCGAGGTGGCAGGCGTCGCCGCTGCGCATGGCGTGCACTACTTCGATTTGACCGAGGATGTGCAGTCCACCCATGCGATCCGCAAGATCGCAGCCAAGGCTGGCAGCGTGCTGATGCCCCAGTGTGGCCTGGCTCCCGGCTTTATCGGCATTGTCGGCAATGATGTGGCCAAGCATTTCGACACCTTGCATGACCTGAAAATGCGCGTCGGTGCGCTGCCACGCTACCCCCAGGGCAGCCTGCGCTACAACCTGACCTGGAGCACCGAGGGCCTGATCAACGAGTACATCAACCCCTGTGAGGCCCTGGTGGATGGCCAGCCGCTGACCGTGCATGCGCTCGAAGGTCTGGAGACCTTTGCGCTCGATGGCATTGAGTACGAGGCCTTCAACACCAGCGGCGGTCTGGGCACCTTGACAGAGACCTGGGCCGGCAAGGCGCGCAATGTGGACTACAAGTCCATCCGCTACCCCGGCCACTGCGCCATCTTGAAGATCTTGCTCAACGAGCTCAAGCTGCGTGACAAGCGCGAGCTGCTCAACGAGATCTTCGACAACGCCATTGCCGCCACGCGCCAGGATGTGATCGTGATCTTTGCCAGCGCCAGCGGCTACAAGGGCGAGCGCCTGATGCAGGAGTCCTATTCGGCCCGTATCGTAGGCACCACGGTGGCCGGCCATGCACTCACCGCCATCCAGCTGACAACGGCCGCTGGCATCTGCTGCGCGCTGGACCTGGTGGCCAGCGGTGTGCTGCCGCAAAAGGGCTTTATTGCGCAAGAGTCTATCGGGCTGGCCGATTTTCTGGCCAACCGCTTTGGCCAGTACTACCGCGTGCAGGACCTGAACGCATCGCTGGCGGCCTGAGCCACGCCCCTCGCTGCCCGCCCGGCGAGTGGCTGCCAACTCCTGCCCCAAGGCGCGGCAGCTGGTCTGGCCACCGGGCCAGGGTCGGTGTGGGGTGCATACATCTATCCACTAAAAAATGGCTGCTTTCGTCCCTGGCAGGGGAGGAAAGCAGCTATTATTTTTGTAGTTTCAGAAAGTATGTGCTGTGACTAAATGCTAGTCGTTGCCCACTTCTGTACTGCGCAATAGGTGACTTGTATCAAGCAATGTCTCTGTGGTGATCGATAGCGATTGCTATGTTGCGCAAGCCAAGATAGATTGCGTCGGCTCCTCACACAAGTTGTGACGCTAGTGACCAAATAAATCGAACGGCACGGTTGCTGAAAGCGCCGCATGGCTTGCCATGCGGCTGCGGGCAGCGTTTTGCTCTTTGTGGGGCTTTTCAGTACACATGCGGCCTGCAGCATCCTTGGGAATGGGAATGCCTGGCTCAGATACCAAGGAATCGTCATATGGCAGATCACAACTCCAACGAAACGCTTGCCAGTCCGTCCCGGCGCAAGGCGCTGACCCGCATGGGCCTGGCCGCAGGCTCGGGGATGGTCTGGTCGCTGCCGCATATCGCTAGCGCGGCAGCGACGCCGCTCAAGTGCGCCGGCGCCTATACCGACACGCTGTTCCACACCCGCAATCTGACGCAGTTTGCGCGTGAAGCCAATGGCCTGAGCCAGGGTGGTCTGCAGATCGAGGTGGTCTCCAATGCCAAGCTGATGCCGATGAACCAGGTCATGCCTGCGCTCAGCAAGGGTGATCTGGCGATCGGTGAGATCTTCATGTCGAACTTCAGCGACCAGTACCCCGCCTTTGCCATCGATTCGCTGCCCTTTATCGTGCGCAGCTTTGACGATGCCAAGCGCCTGTGGGTCGCCACGCGCGAGCCGATCGAAGCGCTGCTGAAAAAGCAGGGCATTCGCCTGCTCTACACCGCGCCATGGCCTGGCCAGGGCCTGTTCTCGCGCGCGCCGGTGAACAAGCTCGATGACGTCAAGGGCCAGAAATTCCGCGTCAACAATGTCGCCTCCAAGTACATCGCCGAAGTGGCGGGTGCGACCCCGGTCGACACGCCTGCCAATGACCTGGCCAAGGCCATCCAGGCCGGCAAGGTCGATGTCATGCTGACATCGAGCACCACCGGTGTGGACAGCCAGTCCTGGAACGCGATGGGCATCTTCATCGACATGCGCGCCTGGATTCCGAAGAACCTGATCCTGATGAGCGAGAAGAGCTGGTCGGGCCTGTCCGACGGCGCCAAGACGGCGCTGGACACCGCCGCCAAGCAGGCCGAGGCGCGCGGCTGGCAGCTGGCCAAGGATGCCGACGATGCCGCGCAGAAGGTGCTGGTCGAGCATGGCACCAAGATCAGCCAGCCTTCCTACGAGCTGCGCCGCGCGCTGGACCTGATGGGCGAGAAGTTCGCCCGGGAGTGGTCGTCCAAGGCCGGTGTGGATGGTGCTGGCGCCTTGCTGAACTACTACTTCCCCAAGAAGTAATCCCTTGGCATGTGCCCGTGGGCCTGCATGGCGGGCCACGCTGCGCCAGAGATCAAAAAACCGCCGATGCCTGCCAAGGGCATCGGCGGTTTTTGCATGCAGGTGCGGCGATTTACTTGGCGTAGATGTTCGCGATTTCGCTGGCGAACTTGTGCATCAGCTGCGGGCGGCGCAGCTTCAAGGTCGGGGTCATCAGGCCGTTGTCGATGGTCCAGGGCTCGGTGACCAGGTAGACGGCGCGCGGCACCGCGTATTTGGCAAGGCCCTGGCACTGCGCGGCGATGCGCTCCAGCGCGATCTTGCGTACGGCGCTGGCCTGCAGGCTGACGCTGTTGTCCGGGTCCAGACCCAGGCTGGTGGCCAGCTGCTTCCATTCTTCGCGGTTGACGACGGCGACACAGGCGATAAAGGGCTGGTGCTCGCCGACGACAAAGCTTTGCTCGAACAGCGGATCGGCGCAGAGCGCCTGCTCGATGTCCGAGGGCGGCACCTTCTCGCCGGTGGCCGTGACGATGATCTCCTTGATGCGGCCCACAATGCGCACTTCGCCACCCACCAGCTCGGCCTGGTCGCCGGTGCGCAGCCAGCCGTCGTCGGTAAAGGCCTGGCGCGTGTCTTCCGGGCGGCCCCAGTAGCCCATCATGATGTTGGGGCCGCGTGCCTGCAGCTCCTTGTTCTCGCCAATGCGCACTTCCATGCCATCGAGTGGCTTGCCCACGGTCGAAGGGTCGTTGTGCTGCAGCGAGTTGGCGGTCAGCACCGGCGAGGTCTCGGTCATGCCAAAGCCCTGCAGCACATTCAGGCCCAGGCCCAAGAAGCTGTGCGACACCACCGAGGGGATGGCCGCGCCACCCGTCACTGCAATGCGCAGCCGGCCGCCAAACAAATCCAGAATCGGCTGGGCCACCTTCTTTTGCAGCAGCGACCAGGGCAGCCAGCGCGCCCAGCCGCCTTGCGGTGCGTCGGTGTTGATGAGGCCATGGGCCTGGCAGTGGCGGGCCCAGCCTTTGGAGACGGCGGTTGCAAACATCGCGCGCTTGAAGGCCGACCTGGCCAGCTTTTCCTGGATCTTGGCGTAGATGCGTTCGTAGATGCGGGGTACGGAGACGAGGATGGTCGGGCGGATGCTGAGCATGTCCTCGGCCAGCAGCGCGACCGAGCGGGCATAGACCACCGTGCTGGCCACTGCCATCGGCAGGTAGTAGCCGCAGCTGCGCTCAAAGGTGTGCGAGACCGGCAGAAAGGACAGAAAGACATCGTCCTGCGTTGGCACGACGCGGCCGAGCACGGCCTTGACGTCGCTCAGCACATTGTGGTGGCTCAGCATCACACCCTTGGGCTTGCCGGTGGTGCCGCTGGTGTAAACGATGGCAGCCATGTCCTGCGCTTCTGGCGCTTGGCGTGCTTGCGATGGGGTGCTGTTTCCATCGGCCTCGGCCAGCCAGTCCTGCAGACGGACCAGGCGCGGCAGACCTTCGCTGCCGGCCAATACCGGGATGGGCGCTTGCTGCGGGTCGTCAATCACCACGCAGCGCAGCGCGGGCAGCGGCGTGCCAGTCGCCACGATCTGCTCCCAGGTCTCCAGGCGGTTGATGAGCAGCAGCGAGGCGGCCGCATCGGCCAGGATAAAGGCGATATTGCCGGGGTTGTCATTGGCATGCAGCGGCACGGTGGCGCAGGCCTGGGCCATGCCGGCCTGGTCGATGCAGATGGCGTGGACACTGTGTGTGAGCAAGGTGGCAATGCGTGCGCCGCGTGCCAGCTGCAGGCCTTGCAGCGCCTGGCCCCAGCGTGCGACCTGGGCCTGCATCTCTGCCCAGCTGAACGATTGCCAGGCATCGGTTGCGGTATCAAACCAGCGGTAGGCTTCACGTTCAGGGCTGTGGTTGCAGCGGTAGGCAAACAGCGCGGGCAGGGTGGTCAGGGCGCTGAGCTCAGGGGCCAGCGGCGCTGGAAGTTGGGCGTTCATATCTCTCTCATTCTCCTCGGGCGTCATCATCGCATTGGCGCGCCATGGTTGGGGCCATTTGCGGGCCGGATGGCCTGCGCGCTTGCAGCGATTTGCAACGAGGCGATTGTCTGCAGTGCGCGGCGGCAGCTGCAGATATTTGGCGGTGTATGCGATTTTTATACCGCATGGGTATCAATATTTGATACTTTTATTGCGCGCGCAACGGGCGAGGTAGGCAGGGGCAGACCAGTCGCTGCAGTCGTTGCAGGAGCTGCAGTCGCCGCTCAGCGGCTGCCCGAGGGCGCTGCTGGCAGGTCTTCGCGCTGGGCGGGCGCGGCACCGGGCGCCTGCTGGGTCTGCCCGGCAGCGCCGCCGCTGCCAGCGGCATCGGCCTGGGGCACGCCGCCCAGCAGGTAATGCAGGCACAGCGCCAGCAGTGCGGCGCCGGCGGCCCACCAGCAGGGGTACCAACGGGCGGCGTCGCTGTAGCGACCTGGAGCGCTCGTGTCCGCGCCCGGATCACAGGCCAGGTCAAAGCGCGGTTCATGGGCGGGCCCTGGCTGCGGCTGATCGGCCAGGCTGGGATCGGCCTGCGCCAGCTCGGCATCGTCGATCAGCGGTGCGCGCTCCCATTCCTCCAGCGCGCGGCGTGCAGGAGCCCAGTCGGCGTCGTCCACCAGCAAACGCACCAGGCTGCCGGCGGGCAGCTCGCCGATCGCGCCTTGCAGGTGCTCGCCGCTGACAAAGCTGCTGATGCCGTGCTGGCGCAGCACGTCCTGCAGAACATGGGCTTGCACGGCGCTGGCCGGCTCATAAACAGTGCGCATGTTGGGTCTCCTGTTGTGGCTAGGGATCCTCTGCAAAATCCTCGCCCAATGGGATGGACGCGGATCGGGATGAGGCGCAAGGCGTCTTTTGCAGTCAATAGCGAGCTATTGACAAGGAAGACAACGCAGCGGATCGCCCGAGTCCGCGTTTAGACCACGGCAGGGAGTTTTGCAGAGGGTCCCTTGGTCCTGCAAATACTATAGCGTCTGTTGCTTTGTGGCTATGGCGGCATGACCTGCATCAAGCAAAAGGGGGGCCATTGGCGCCAGGCCGGGCGGGCTGCGCGCTTTCCCTAGTCGGGGCGGGCGAGGGGGGTGGTATGTTGGTGTCCGGGGCGGTCTCTGAGATCGTAGACAGGTTCTCTGGCCGCATTCAGAACAGGTACTTGGAACAGGAGACTTTGGATGATGCACCCTGCTTGGCGTTTTCGTCTCTCCCCCCTCTGGCTGGCCGCTGGCTTGGCTGCCGGCGCTGGCATGGCCCAGGCCGCTTGCCTCGATGACGCCCAGGTCGCGCAGTGGCTGCAGGCCTATGAGGCCAAGCAGCCCGTGCCGCCGGCCGCCGCGATGACCGAGGCCGATGGCAAATGCAGCCGCAACAAGCTCAATGCCGCCTGGCTGGCCCAGGGCAAAAAGCCCATTGGCTACAAGGCGGGGCTGACCAGCGCGGCGATGCAAAAGCGCTTTCAGACCGACAAGCCGGTATGGGGTGTGCTGTACGAGGGCGCCCTGCTGCCCAACCGCAGCACCGTGCCTGCCGCCTTTGGCGCACGCCCGATGTTTGAGGCGGACATGCTGGTGCGCGTCTCCAGCAGTGCCATCAACCGTGCGACTACGCCGCTGCAGGTGCTCAACAACATCGACCGCATCGTCCCCTTTGTCGAGTTGCCAGACCTGGTGGTGGAGAACCCCGCCCAGCTCGATGGCGCGGCCGTCGAGGCGATGAATGTAGGCGCGCGCATGGGCGTGATGGGCAGCGCGATGCCCGTGCCGCAGTTCCGCGCCGAGCGTTATGCGCTGTTGAATGCGCTGCAGAGCATGCAGGTCGATATCACCGACCAGAGCGGCGCGCGGCTGGGTGGCGGGCGCGGCGGCGACCTGATGGGCCAGCCGCTCAATGCCGTGGTCTGGCTCGCGCAAGCCCTCCAGGCCGAAGGGCAGCGGCTCAAGGTGGGCGACTGGATCAGCCTGGGTTCGTACTCGGCCTTGATGCCGCCCCAGCCCGGCCAGCAGATCCGGGTGGAGTACAAGGGGCTCGACGGTGCACAGCCGGTGGAGCTGCGCTTCGAGTAGCTAAGCTCGGCATCCGGCATCTGTGAAGGAGGGCTCTGTCAAGTTGGCAGGGCCTTTTTACCTGGGTGACCGACATGCCCCGTTGTGAATGGGCAATGGCTGATAATCAGCCGGCCCTGTTCCCCAATTGCGCCCATGCCGGCTGGCTGGGCAACGATGTATGTCTGACGCCTCACCCCGCTCCAAAGCCCATCTCCCCGCCGAACTGTCCATGCCTGCCGATGTGATCGCCGAGCTGACGCCCACGATGCGCAGCGTGGTCGAGCGCATGGCCCGCGCCCAGCACACGCCCATGTGGGAGATGACGGTGCAAGAGGCGCGCCAGGCCTACGGCATTGGCGCCGGGGTGCTGGAGATTGCCAAGCCCGAGCTGGCGCGCGTTGAGGACTTGCATATCCCTGCGCGCGATGGTTTTCAGATCCCGGCGCGGCTCTACGCCGCCAGCTGGGACCCGCTGCAGCCGGTCTTGCTCTTCACCCATGGCGGGGGCTTCACGATCGGCAGCGTGGACACGCATGACACACTGTGCCGCGAGCTGGCCCACCTGGCTGGCTGCATGGTCGTCTCGGTGGACTACCGCCTGGCGCCCGAACACCGCTTTCCCACCGCCAGCAACGATGCCTGGGATGCCCTGCAGTGGCTGGCAGCCGAAGGCATGGCGCTGGGGGCCGATACCGGCCGCCTGGCCGTGGGCGGCGACAGCGCAGGCGGCACCTTGGCCGCGGTCAATGCGATTCTTGCGCGCGATGCCGGTATCGACCTGGCCTTGCAGCTGCTGATCTACCCCGGTTGTGCGGCGCACCAGGATACGCCCTCGCATGCGCGCTACAGCCAGGGGCCGATTCTGACCAAGCCGATGATCAGCTGGATGTTCAGCAACTACCTGCGCACGCTGACCGACCGCGACGACTGGCGCTTTGCGCCCTTGCTGGCACCCGATCTGCGCGGCCTGGCCCCTGCCAGCATCCATCTGGCGCAATGCGATTCGCTGGTGGACGAGGGCGTCATGTATGCCGAGCGCTTGCGCGCTGCCGGCGTCGATGTGGAGCTGCACACCTATGCCGGCGTCGCCCATGAGTTTGTGAAAATGGGCCGCGCGCTCAAGGAAGCGCGGGCCTGCCATGCGCAGATGGCCCAGGCGCTGCGCGCAGCCTTTGACTGAGTGCGGCGCTGCAGCCAGCCCGTTTCTTGATGGCCAATTTTTAGAATACCGACAACACCATGAGTACCTCCCAGACCCTGTTCGACACCCCCGCCACCAGCCTGGCTGATTTTCGCTGCCGCAGCCGCCAGCGCGTGCGCTGGTCCGAGGTCGATCTGCAGAAAGTGGTCTTCAATGCCCATTACCTGAGCTATGTGGACATTGCGATGTCCGAGTACTGGCGCCAGCTGGCCGTGCCTTACGAGGAGGGCATGCAGCGCCTGGGCGGCGAGCTGTTCCTGCGCGCCTCGCAGCTGGAGTTCCATGCCTCGGCGCGCCTGGACGATGTGATCGACATTGGCCTGCGCGTGGCCAAGCTGGGCAACACTTCGGTGCAGTACGAGGCCGCCATCTACTGTGCGGGCACGTTGCTGGCCACGGCCACCATGGTCTATGTGTTTGCCGACAGCGCGCAGCAGCCCCAGCCGCTGCCCGAGGCCTACCGCCGCATGGTGCAGCGCTTTGAAGCGGGCGAAGAAATGGTGGAGTTGAAGACCGGCAGCTGGAATGTGCTGGGCCAGGAGGCGATGTGCCTGCGCATGCAGGTCTTTGTGCGCGAGCAGGGCATCCCTGCCGAGATCGAGGCCGATGCCTTTGATGTGAGCGCGCTGCATGCGGTGGCGCTCAATGGCCTGGGCATGTGCGTGGCCACCGGCCGCATGCTGCCCAGCGCGCAGGAAGAGCACCGTGCCGATGGGATGCGCATTGGCCGCATGGCCGTGGCCAAGCCACTGCGCGGTGGTAGCCTGGGCCGCCAGGTGCTCGATGCCTTGGTGGATGCCGCCGCGCGCCAGGGCAAGCGGCAGGTGGAGCTGCATGCGCAGCGCACGGCCGAGAACTTCTACCGCCGCGCCGGCTTCACGGTGGTCGGTGAGCCCTACGAGGAAGCGGGCATCGCCCATATCTCGATGCAGAAAACCCTGCGCTGACCGAGGGCGGGCCCCCTGGTCTAGCCAATGGCCCTATGCCGCGATTCGATAATTTGGCCAATAAAAAGCCGGGTCTGGTTTCCCAGACCCGGCAAGTGTGATGGTCAAGATGCGCTTGAGTAGTTGTTCCGTCATGCTTGCAGAGGCTGCTTGAGCGGCTCCTGCTTGCAAAGTCCTGCAATTTTAGCAAATTACGGCGCAAATGCCATAAAAATTCTGTAACGGCTGCCGAGGCGCTCTTTTGGACTGAGAAATTGTCGTATTTGTGATGAAGCAGACAGTTACTACTGTCTTGGGAGATAACAAATACGCGCTCAGATGTCTTCCTTCAGCGCATAGGGCAGGCTGAGCAGCTGCAAGGCCGCGCCGGTGCTGCTGCCCAGGTGCAGCGGCTCGCTGGCGGCCGCAATCTGCATCGAGACCAGGGCTTCAAAGCCCGATGCGCTGGCAGCGGCCTGGACCACGGTGCCCACCGGCTGGCTGTCGTCGCTGGAGGCAAATACCTCCTGGCCCGGCTGGGGCTGCGCGGCCGAGGCAAGCCGGTACATGCGGCGCTTGAGGGTGCCGCGGAACTGGCTGCGTGCCACCACTTCCTGGCCGGGGTAGCAGCCTTTTTTGAAGCTCACACCGTCGACCGATTCAAAGTTCAGCATCTGGGGCACAAAGGCATCGACCACTGGTGTGGTGATCAACGGCACACCGGCTTGCACCATGGACAGCTGCCAAGCCTCCGCGCTGATGGCGGGGCTGGCCGTGGCCTGCGCGGGCAGGGCGCTTCCCGCAGGGGCGGCGAGCAGCGCACGGCTCTCACCGTCTGCGGCATAGAGGCGCACCACGGAAGCATCCTCCAGCGCAAGCACTTGCCAGGGCGCCAGGCTGCGCGCTTCGGCGGGCACGGCATCACCGGCCAGGCCCAGCAGTTGCACGGCCTCGGTCGCATCGCTGAGCTTGCACTTGGCGCGCAGCACAAACATCGACAGGCGTTTGAGCGTAGCGGGCAGCACATCGCGGCTGGTGAGCAGCCAGAACTCGTCTGCGCTGCGCTTGATCACAATAAAGCTGGCCTGCATGCGGCCCTTGGCCGACAGAAAAGCTGCCAGCCTGGCCTGGCCGACGGGCAGCAACTGCACATCATGGCTGAGCTGGCCCTGCAAAAAGCTGGCGGCATCGGCGCCCTCGGCGCGGATTACGCCCAAATGCTGGAGCGAAAGGTGTCCCTGTAATGCTTGAGTCATGGGGTGAATTATGATGCTCGCTCCATTGCACGGAGGCGGTAGGGTTGTGAAGCGTTTATTCATGTTGATTGTTGTGCTGGCACTGGCCGCTGCCGGTGCGGGCTATGCCTGGCTGAACCAGCCACTGGCCCTGGGCAAAGGCGGCAGCACCGCAGAGCTGGAGATTGAGCCGGGCACCTCGCCGCGTGCCGTCGCCCAGGCGGTGCAGGCCGTGGGCATCGAGGTGAATCCGGATCTGCTGTACTGGTGGTTCCGCCTCTCGGGCCAGGACCGCAAGATCCGCGCGGGCAACTACGAGATACCTGCCGGCACGACGCCGCGCAGCCTGCTGGCGCGCCTGGTGCGCGGTGAAGACAGCCAGCGCGTGCTGACCATTGTCGAAGGCTGGAACCTGCGCCAGGTGCGTGCGGCCCTGGCCAAGGAAGAGCACCTGCGCCACGACACGGCAGCCATGACGCCCGAGGAGATCATGGCAGCGCTGGGCCGGCCCGATATGCCGGCCGAAGGCCGGTTTTTCCCTGATACCTATGCGTTTTCCAAGGGCAGCAGCGATCTGGCCTTGATGCGCCGCGCGATGCTGGCGATGGACAAGCGGCTCGAAGCGGTCTGGTCGCTCAATCCCTCGGGCAGCCCGCTCAAGAGCCCGCAGGATTTGCTGACGCTGGCCAGCATTGTCGAGAAGGAAACCGGACGAGCCGAGGACCGGGCGATGGTGGCAGGGGTTTTCATCAACCGCCTGCGCATCGGCATGCTGCTGCAGACGGACCCGACCGTCATCTACGGCCTGGGTGAAAAATTCGATGGCAATCTGCGCAAGCGCGACCTGCAGACCGATACGCCCTGGAACACCTATACTCGCGCCGGCTTGCCGCCCACGCCGATCGCCATGCCCGGCAAGGCCTCGCTGATGGCCGCCATCCAGCCCGAGAACACCAAGGCGCTGTACTTTGTTGCCAAGGGCGATGGCAGCAGCCATTTCAGCCAGAGCCTGGACGAGCACAACCGCGCGGTGAACACCTATATCCGTGGCAAGTAGTCGCGGGCGCTGGCGCCAGCCGGACCGATGAGAGAAGCCAGCCATAGCGCTGGCTTTTTCGTTTCAGCGCGGGCAGGGGGCCTGCGTGTTATGGGCTGCTGCTGCCCAGCGCCTCGGTGTAGAACGCATAGCGCCCCCGGCCTTGCTGCTTGGCCTGGTAGAGCGCCCTGTCGGCCTTGCGCAGCAGGCCGTCCGGGTCTTGCGTGTCAGAGGGCTGGGTCAGCAGCGCGATGCCCACGGACACACCAATGCTGACCCGCTGGCCTTCGATCACATAGTCGGCACTGAGCTTGTCGATCACCCGCTGGGCCAGGCTGGCAGCGGCTTGTGCCGAGGAGGCGTTTTGCACGATGCAAAATTCGTCACCGCCCATGCGCACCACCAGGTCGGTGTCGCGCAGCAGCTCACGCAGGCGCTCGGCCACTGCACACAGCAGCGCGTCGCCGGTGGCGTGGCCGAGGGTGTCATTGACCTGTTTGAAGCGGTCCAGATCCAGATACAGCAAGGCGCCTGCGGTGCCGCCTGGCGTGCAGATCGGCTTTTGCAGCAGGCTGCGGTTGGGCAGGCCGGTGAGCGGGTCGTGCAGCGCCAGGTAGGCGACCTCGGCCTGCGCACGCTTGCGGTCGTCCACATCTTCGAGCACGCCCAGCCATTCGCTGATGCGCTGCTGCTCGTCCACAATGGCGGCGCCCCGGGCGCGCATCCAGCGCCAGGCGCCGTCCTGGGTGCGCAGGCGCAACTCCACATCCAAGGTGTGGCGGTGGTCGGTCAACAGCGGCACGGCCTGGTTTTGCAGCTGCGCGGCGTCCTCGGGGTGCACATGGCGCAGCCAGCCCAGCTGCAGTGCCTGCGCATCGGGCGCGCCACCCAGGGCCTGCCAACCGACGATGGACAGCGCGCGGCCTTTGGCATCGAGGCTCCACTGCACCGACGCGCCGGCATGGGCGAGGGTGCGGGCGCGCTGCTCGCTGGCGGCCAGCGCAGCGGCCACCTGTTTTTGCGCAGCCAAGGTCGACTCGATGCGCGCGCGTGCGCGGCTGAGGCTCTGGCGCAGGATTTCATACTCCTGCACCACCAGCACCTGGCCGTCACCGGTGGCTGCGGCATAGGACGCGCCGGTGCGCGTGCTGATGGTCAGCTGGCGGATGGGGCGCAGCAGCTGGCGCGAGACCCAGGCGCAGAGCAGGCCCGCAATGGCCAGCGCGGACAGGCTGGCCAGCACGATATGGATGACCGGCGTTTGCCAGCGGGCGTTGAAGGCTTGCAGTGGTTCGCCGGCAACCACGACCCAGCCGGGCGTCTTGGGCAGTTGGTAGAAGCTGAAGATCACCTGGCCGCCATCGGCACGCAGGGCCTCGAAGCTGCCCCGGTGGGCACCCACGGCCTGCAGCCTCGCCCAGTCGGGCACGGTGGTGCCGATAAAGCGCTCGGCCTGGGCCGAGCGCGCCAGTATCCGGCCCTCGCCATCGGTGATGGCCATCAGCACGCTATCGCTGGTCTGGCTGGGCGCGATGCTCACCACCTCGGCCGGTGGCGTGGTCAGCACCAGCACCTGGGGCGATGCAGCGGCCACGCGCACCGCCATCGCCACTGCCGCCTGGCCGTC
The DNA here is from genome assembly GCF_037479315.1 of Comamonas sp. MYb69. Lineage (NCBI taxonomy): Bacteria > Pseudomonadati > Pseudomonadota > Betaproteobacteria > Burkholderiales > Comamonadaceae > Comamonas > Comamonas sp. MYb69. The sequence goes on along the minus strand of NZ_JBBGZG010000007.1, from coordinate 204,461 downwards.
CTGGAAGAAAAGCTGTGAAAAAGCCGGCGCACTGCTGCGCAGTGCCTCATCGGCCAGCGCCCGCTGGATCGGCAGCAGCGCGGGCGCTGCCGACGAGGCCATGTCGGGCAGCTCCTGGCCCGGGCGCAGCAGCACCAGGCTGCTAGGCGCCGCCATGCCTGTGAGGCGCAGCCAGCGGTCCAGCGCGCGGGGCGAGGAGAAGTTGCCATCTGCCGCAAAGGACTGCAGCATGCTGGCGCGGTTGAGCAGGTCGGACTCGGCTGCCTGGCCCAGGTTGCTGGTGATGTCGAGCATGCGGTTGAGGCTGCTGTCCCGGTAGGACTGGGCCACATGCTGCACCGTGTAGATGCCTGCGGCCAAGATGGGCAGCGCCGCTGCCAGCATCAGCAGCACCAGGTAGGTGCTCAGCGAGCGCGCACCGGCCACCATGGACTCCATGGCTGGGCCATTGGTGTCCATTCCTTCAGCGGGCAAAAGGGTCTGGGGGTGTGGTGCGGGCATGGGTTGGGGTGTGTCCTTTCCCACGGCGCAGGGCCAGATGCGGACACCGGTCTGGCCTGGGCTGGACAGAGGCCGACTGGATTATCGGGGCTGGCCCGGGGCTTTTTCAGCGCCAGCGAGGGACTCTGACAATTGTTATAGGAGTGCTTTGCCCGTCCCTGAGAGGCCGGGCATGGGTGATGCCGGGTCTGTCACTTATTTGCAACAGCCCAAGCCCCGTCAAGCCCAGTTGGAAGCCAGCATGGCCAAGCCCGCGAGGGTCAGCAGTCCCAGCACCACGCGTTTGAAAGTCACATCGCTGATGCGCTCATAGAGCCGCGCGCCCCACAGCGAGGGCAGCACCATGGCCGGCAGCGCCAGCGCCAGCTGCGGCAGCATGCGCTGGCTCACCAGGCCCGTGCCCACATAGCTGGCAAAGGTGACGGCCAGCATCGTGAGGTTGAAGTTCTGGATCACCTGGCGCTGGGTGTCGCGCGCCATGCCGGTGATCTGGCACCACAAGGTGGGCACCACGCCCGAAAAACCACCCAGCGCCGCCATGGCCCCGCCGGCCAGCCCCGCCAGCCCATTGGCCAGCGCACGCCCGGGGCCCTGGCTGAGCCGCCCCGATGCGATGCCCCCCAGCCGGTGGGAGAAGGCCATCAGCGGGCAGAAGAGGACCAGCAACGCGCCCAGCACGGTCTTGAACAGCTGGGCATCGAGCATGGGCAGCAGCTGCAGGCCCAGCGGCAGGCCGCACAGCCCCCCCAGCAAGAAGGGCCAGAGCATGCGGCCGTCAAAACCGCGCCGCACCTTGAGCGCCTGGATGATCTGCCCGCACAGACCACCAAACACCGCCAGCACCGCCGCGAGCGAGGGCTCCAGGGTCCAGGCCCACAGAGCCATGGCCGTCATGCTGTAGCCAAAGCCCGAGAGGCCCTGCACAAAGCCGGCGAGCGCTGCGCCCATGACGATGATGAGGATGCTGTCCATGCCAAGAAGTCTCCGCGCTCGGGTGCAGTCCCGGGCTGATTTTTGCTGATGGAGGAAGAGGCGTAAAAAAGCGACCCGCTGGGGTCGCTTCGGAAGAAGCCCGAAGGCTATCTTAAGACTTAAGCCGAGGTGCCGTAGCTGTCCAGCGGCACGCAGCTGCAAAACAGGTTGCGGTCGCCATAGACGTTGTCGACACGGCCCACGGGGCTCCAGTACTTGGCGCGGCGCAGCGCAGGCACCGGGTAGGCGGCAGCCTCGCGGCTGTAGCCATGGCTCCAGTCGCTGGCCAGCAGGGTCTCGGCGGTGTGGGGCGCGTTCTTGAGCAGGTTGTCATCCTGCGCGGCACGGCCCGCTTCGATCTCGGCGATCTCGCCACGGATGGCGATCATCGCTGCGATGAAGCGGTCCAGCTCGTAGAGGCTCTCGCTCTCGGTGGGCTCGACCATCAAGGTATTGGGCACCGGGAACGACAAGGTCGGCGCATGGAAGCCGTAGTCGATCAGGCGCTTGGCGACGTCCTCGGCCATCACGCCGCAGCTGTCCTTGAAGTGGCGCAGATCCAGAATGCACTCGTGGGCCACATGGCCGTGCTCACCGGCGTACAGGGTCGGGAAGTGGGCTTCCAGGCGCTTGCTGATGTAGTTGGCGTTCAGGATCGCCGTCTCGGTGGCGCGCTTGAGGCCGGGCTCGCCCATCATGCGGATGTACATCCAGCTGATCGGCAGCACGGCGGCATTGCCCAGCGGCGCGGCGCTGACAGCGCCCACCTTGCCGGGCACACCCGCCGTGGCATGGCCGGGCAGGAAGGGCACCAGGTCTTCGACCACACAGACGGGACCGACGCCCGGGCCGCCACCGCCGTGGGGAATGCAGAAGGTCTTGTGCAGGTTCAGGTGGCTGACATCGCCGCCGAATTCGCCCGGTGCGGCCAGGCCGACCTGGGCGTTCATGTTGGCGCCGTCCACATAGACGCGGCCGCCATGGCTGTGCACCAGCTGGCACAGCTCCTTCACCTGGGTCTCGAACACGCCGTGCGTGCTGGGGTAGGTGATCATGATGCAGGCCAGGTTGGCGCTGTGCTTCTCGCAGGCCAGTTGCAGGTCCGCCATGTCCACATTGCCGTTGTCATCGCACTTGGTGACCACCACCTGCAGACCCACCATCTGCGCGCTGGCCGGGTTGGTGCCGTGGGCGCTGCTGGGGATCAGGCAGATATTGCGGTGCGCCTCGCCCTTGGAGGCGTGGTAGGCCTTGATGGCCAGCAGGCCGGCGTACTCGCCTTGCGAGCCCGCATTGGGCTGCAGGCTGATGCCGGCGTAGCCGGTGGCCTGGCACAGCCATTCGCGCAGCTGGGCATCGAGCAGCGCATAGCCTTGCAGCTGGTCGGTCGGCGCAAAGGGGTGCATGTTGGCAAACTCGGGCCAGGTGATGGGGATCATCTCGCTGGTCGCGTTGAGCTTCATCGTGCAGCTGCCCAGCGGGATCATGCTGCGGTCGAGCGCCAGGTCCTTGTCCGACAGGCTCCGAATGTAGCGCAGCATCGCGGTCTCGGAATGGTGGGTGTTGAAGACCGGGTGGGTCAGGTAGGCGCTCGTGCGCTGCAGTGCTTCGGGGATCAGCGAGGTGCTGCCTTCGTCCATGGCCTCGATGTTGGGCAGGGCCTGGCCGGGCTGGGCGAAGATGCTCCACAGCAGCTCCACATCGGCACGGCTGGAGGTTTCGTCCAGGCTGATGCACAGGTACTCGCCCCAGGCCTTGCGCAGGTTGACGCCCTGGGCCAGTGCGCGCGCCAGGATGGCGTCCGTGGCTTCCTGGGTGTGCAGCGACAAGGTGTCGAAAGCGCTGTCATGGTGGCGGGCGCTAAAGCCCAGCGCCGCCAGGCCACGGCTGAGGATAGCGGTCAGGCGTGCCACGCGCTGGGCAATGCGCTTGAGGCCGGCCGGGCCATGGTAGACCGCGTACATGCTGGCAATCACTGCGGGCAGCACCTGGGCGGTACAGATATTGGAGGTGGCCTTTTCGCGGCGGATATGCTGCTCGCGCGTCTGCAGCGCCAGGCGGTAGGCCGGGTTGCCATGTACATCGACGCTGACGCCGACGAGGCGGCCTGGCAGCGAGCGCTTGTAGTCATCGCGGCAGGCCATGAAGGCAGCGTGCGGGCCGCCGGCGCCCATGGGCATGCCAAAGCGCTGGCTGTTGCCCACGACGATGTCGGCACCCCATTCGCCAGGGGGCGTGAGCAGGGTCAGCGCCAGCAGGTCGGTGGCCACAATCGCGGCGGCCTGCTTGGCGTGGATGGCATCGACGTCGGCCTTCCAGTCTACGATCCAGCCGCTTGAGGCCGGGTACTGGATGACGGCGGCAAACAGCTCGCCGGCCAGGGCCGATTCCCATTCGTCCTTGCTGTTGGCCACCAGAACCTCCAGGCCAAGCGGCTGGGCGCGGGTCTGGATGACTTCGATGGTCTGGGGGTGCAGGTCACCGGCCAGCACAATGCGGTTGCTCTTGGACTTGACCGAGCGCTTGGCCAGGGTCATGGCCTCAGCAGCGGCCGTGGCTTCATCCAGCATCGAGGCATTGGCGATGGGCATGCCGGTCAGGTCGCAGACCATGGTCTGGAAGTTGACCAGCGCTTCCATGCGGCCTTGCGAGATTTCGGCCTGGTAGGGCGTGTAGGCGGTGTACCAGGCGGGGTTCTCGAGGATATTGCGCAAAATCACGCCAGGCGTGAAGGTGCCGTAGTAGCCCTGGCCGATAAAGCTCTTGAGCACCTGGTTCTTGCTGGCCAGGGCCTTGAGCTCGGCCAGCGCGGCCGCTTCGGTCACGGGCTCGGGCAGGTCCATCGGCTTGCTGCGCACGATGGATGCGGGCAGCACCTTCTCGATCAGTGCGTCGAGCGAGGGCAGGCCCAGGGCCTCCAGCATGCTGGCCTCGTCGGCGCTGCCGGGGCCAATGTGGCGGGCGATGAATTCACTGGCGTTTTCCAGCGCGGCGAGGGGCTCTTTGGAGGGCATCAGCATGGTCCGAGGCGGTGTAAATGGAGGGGTTGGGGCTGGCGCGGTTTCAAAGAGCGCTGGCAGCGAGGAAAAGGAAAAAGGGGAGGAGGCCGGGGCCTCCTGGGCCTGTTAATCCTGCTGGTGGCCTGCAAAATCTTTAGTTGCAGGCCAACAGCAGGGCCTGGGCGTCAGGCGTTGGCGGCGAAGTCGTTGTAGGCGGTCTCGTCCAGCAGCGCGTCGAGCTGGGCCACATCGCTCAGCTTGACCTTGAAGAACCAGCCGCTGTTGAGCGGGTCGGAATTGGCAAGCGACGGGTCATTGCGCAGCGCTTCGTTGACTTCGACGATCTCGCCGGTCACGGGCATGAAGACGTCAGCGGCGGCCTTGACGGACTCCACTACACCGGCGACATCGCCCTGGTTGAAGGAGGCGCCGACCTCAGGCAGATCGACAAACACCACATCGCCCAGCGCGTCTTGCGCATGGACGGTGATGCCGACGATGGCGGCATTGGTGTCGGCGCTGTTGATCCATTCGTGGTCGCGGGAGAACTTGATCGTCATAGGAATACTCCAGTTTTGTAGGCTTGAATTGTGCTCAGGCGGGTGCGGGCAGCCGCACCCAGCAGCTACTTTAGCCGCGGAAATAGCGGGGAGGGACAAAAGGCATGGCCACCACCTCAACGGGCACCGCTTTGCCGCGCACCATCGCATGCAGCTGCGTGCCGATGGCTGCCAAAGCGGGCTCCACATAGGCCATGGCAATCGGCTTGTCGATGGTCGGGGCCAGCAGGCCGCTGGTGGTCACGCCGACGACCTGGCCAGCCAGGTTGCGAATCTCGACCTGCTCGCGCACGGGAATGCGCTCTTGCGCAATCAGGCCCACGCGCTTGCGGGCGAGGCTGGCAGGGTTGTCGATCTGGGCAAGCACCTTGTCGGCACCGGGAAAGCCGCCAGCGCGGGCGCCGCCAGTGCGGCGCACCTTCTGGATCGCCCAGTTCAGGCCCGCCTCGGGTGGGGTGGTGCTGGCATCGAGGTCGCTGCCGTAGAGGCACAGGCCTGCTTCCAGGCGCAGCGAGTTGCGCGCGCCCAGGCCGATGGGCTGCACCTCAGGCTGGGCCAGCAGCTTGCGCGCCAGCGCCTCGGCCTCGTGGCCGGCCACCGAAATCTCGAAGCCGTCCTCGCCGGTGTAGCCGCTGCGGGTGATAAAGCAGGCAATGCCGTCCACATCAAAATCGCCACCGGTCATGAACACCAGTTGCTCGACACCGGGTGCCAGACGGGCCAGCGCGGTGGCCGCCTGGGGGCCTTGCAAGGCCAGCAGGCCCTGGTCGGGCAGGGGCAGCACCTGGCAGCGCTGGCCGATGCGTTCGCGGATCAGTGCAATGTCGGCCGCCTTGCAGGCACCGTTGACGATGACAAACAGCTCCTGCTCCGAGACGCGAAAGAACATCAGGTCATCGACGATACCGCCCTCGTCATTGAGCAGCAGGCCATAGCGCTGCTTGCCAATGGCGAGGTCGACCACATCGACGGGCACCAGGGTTTCAAAGGCAGCGGCCGCGTCGGGGCCGATCAGGCGCAGCTGGCCCATGTGGGAGACATCAAACAGGCCTGCTGCCGTGCGGGTGTGCTTGTGTTCGGCGATCAGGCCTTGCGGGTACTGCACGGGCATGGAATAGCCGGCAAAGGGCACCATGCGGGCGCCCAGCTCGATGTGCAGGGCGTTCAAAGGGGTGGACAGCAGGGCGGATGCGTTGGCGGACATGGACTCTCCAGGGCAAATAACAAGGCATGCATCCGTTGCCGGTTGCACGCTGTTTGCCCTGCTGTCCGCTTTACCTGAGAGATTCACCCGCCGCCTTGAGGCCTGGGGGCTTGCTCCTTCGGTGGATGGCGTCCAGGCGCCACCTCTCTCCAGCTGGGAACGCCGGCAGGCATAAGCTGCGCGGCGGGGCCAGTCCTTTTGCCTGAGCGTTCAGCAGCTGCATCTGCAGTAGCCTGCGCCTTCGGCGGCCGCGCTGCGCGTTGGGGTCCAACGGGGGCGACTCTCTCCTGACTGCGGCGATTTTAGCGGCAACTGGCCGCTTGCGCCTGCAAAAGGGTCGGCCAAGACACAAAAAAGCCACCGGCGGGCGGTGGCTTAGCGATGTAAGCGGGCCAGATCAGCGGTAGACCAGGTCGCGCAGGGCCAGCGAGATGCCCGGCACATAGGTGATTACCATCAGGCACAGCAAGATCACCCCGACAAAGGGCAGCAGGTGTTTGATGATCTGGTCCAGCGATATGCGGGCTACGGTACAGGCGGCAAACAGGTTGACGCCAAAGGGCGGCGTGATCATGCCCAGCGCCAGGTTCACCACCATGATGAGGCCAAAGTGCACCGGGTCGATGCCAAAGTGCATGGCTACCGGTGCCAGGATCGGGGCCAGCACGATGATGGCGGCACTGGTTTCGATGAACATGCCGATGATGAACAGCGCCGCGTTCACGCCGAGCAGGAACATGGCTGGGCTTTGCAGTACCTGCTCCAGCCAGTGGCCGATGGCATCGGGCACGCCTGCGCGGGTGATCAAAAAGGCGAACAACCCAGCATTGGCGATGATGAACATGATGATCGACGAGGAGATGGCCGATTTGCGAAGAATCGCATACAGGTCCCGGATCTTGATCTCGCGGTATATCAGCACGCCCACGACCAATGCATAGAACACGGCCACGGCCGATGCCTCGGTAGGGGTAAAGACGCCGCCATAGATGCCGCCCAAAATAATGACCGGCATCAACAGCGCCCAGCCCGCCTGCAAAAATGCCTTGCCAAAGCCCAGCCGGCCTTCGCCATCGGTCTTGCCCCAGCCCTTGTACTTGCAGTAGGCCCAGACAAAAAACATCAATGCCCCGCTGATCAATAGCCCGGGACCAAAGCCGGCGATGAACAACTCGCCAATGGACACCTCGGCGCTCACGCCATAGAGAATCATCGGAATGGAGGGCGGGATGATCACGCCCAGCTCGGCGCTGGTGGCCTGCAGTGCGGCCGCATAACTCTTGGGGTAGCCGTGCTTGATCAGCGCCGGGATCAGGATCGCGCCAATCGCAAAGGTGGTCGCGACCGAGGAGCCCGAGACGGCTGCAAAGATCATGCAGGTGAGCACGCAGGTCATCGGCAGGCCACCCTGGACGCCGCCGACAATGCTCTTGGCAAACTCCACCAACCTGCGCGAGATGCCGCCGGTCTCCATCAGGTTGCCGGCCAGAATAAAGAACGGGATGGCGGCCAGCGGAAATTTGTTGATCGCGCCAAACATCTCCTTGACGGAGATGAGCATATTGGCATTGCTGGCCTGGATGCCCAGCACCGAGGCCAAGCCGATGGACACGGCAACGGAGACGGTGAGCGCAAAGCACAGCACCATCGTGGAAAGCATCACGGCGGTCATTGCGCGTTCTCCAGTTCAGTATTTTGGGGTTCCAGCAGGTTGCCGATGACGCCGAGCACGGCAAACAGAGCACCCACGGGCACGGCCAGGTAGGCCCAGAACATGGACAGCGATTCAAGCCCGGCCATGGTTTGCACGCCGCCTCGGCGCGCATAGTCCCAGCCCCACCAGATCAGCACGGCCAGCAGCGCCAAGGTGGCGATGCAGACCAAGCCGCTCAGCACGCGGCGCATCGCCGGTGGTGCCCAGCGCTTCAAGACATCGACGCTGACCATTGCGCCTTGGCGAAAGGCCATTGGGATCGCGAGAAATACCATCCAGATCAGGCTGAAGCGGATCAGCACTTCGGTCCATTCGGCGGGCTCTTCGAGCACAAAGCGGGTGATGATCTGGAACATGCCCAGCGTGGATGCGATGGCCAGCATCAGGCAGGCGCCAGCCATGGCGATGCCCGATGTCCAGCGCTCGAAAGCAAGAAAAGCGTTTTTCATGGTGACCGGGGTGGGCAGGCGCATGCAAAGCCGCCTGGCGCCACCCTCCTTGCGCGGGTTGACACGGCAATTGCTGGCGCCGGGCAGGCGTCAGCAGCGGTGGGGGGACCAAGGGAGGCGCTGCGATGGAGAGGTGCAGGCACCTGTCCCAGCGCAGGGCTTATTGGAAGTTGCGGATGCGGTCGAGGTTAGCCTTGCCGAACTGCTTTTCGAAGTCGGCATTGGTCTTGGTCAAGGTGGCGACAAACTTGGCCTTGTCGACGTTCTCCACCACCTGCATGCCCTTGGCGCGCAGCTCGGCCACCCCATTGGTGTCGTCCTGGTCCACACGGGCGCGGTTGGCCTTGGTGGCGGCCTGGGCCGCTTGCACAAAGGCGGTCTTATCGTCGGCGCTGAGTTTGTCGTAGGCGGCCTTGTTCATCACCAGGATGCAGGGCGAGTAGACATGGCCGGTGAGGCTCAGGTGCTTTTGCACCTGGTCAAACTTGGCCGAGGTGATGACGGGCAGCGGGTTCTCCTGGCCATCGACCGTGCCCTGCTGCAGCGCGGTGAACACCTCGGGGAAGGCCATCGGCGTGGTGATGATGCCCAGCGCCTTGTAAGCCTGGATGTGGACCGGGTTCTCCATCGTGCGCATCTTCAGGCCCTTGGTGTCGTCGGGGCTGTTGATCGCGCGCTTGGAGTTGGTCATGTGGCGAAAGCCGTTCTCCGCCCAGGCCAGGGCCTTGAAGCCCTTGCTGTCGAACTTGGCCAGCAGCTCGTTGCCGATGGGGCCGTCGAGCACTGCGCGGGCATGGGCCTTGTCGCGGAACAGGAAGGGCACGTCGAGAATCTTGGTCTCGGGCACAAAATTGGGCACCGGTCCGCTGGAGCTGAAGGCCAGCTCCTGCGTGCCCAGCTGCACCGCTTCGATCGACTCGCGCTCACCGCCCAGCGCGCCGTTGTAGAAGGTCTGCACCTTGTAACGGCCACCGGTGCGCTGCTCCACTTCCTTGGCAAAGGTATCGATGGCCACACCCTGGTGCGAGTTCTGGGCCACCGAGATGCTGATGCGCATCGTCGTCTGCGCCAATGCGGGGCCTGCGGCCATCAGACCCATTGCGATACCGATACCCCAGGCCAATTTTTTCATCTGCATGACGTGTCTCCCCGGCTGTGCCGAATGGTTTTGTAGGAGCCTGCGGATGCCCGCACGCGCTTTGCATTGTGGGCAAGCCGGGGCTATTCGGTATTGGGGTTTTTATGATGTCGAACGTCTGGGCCTTGCCGTACTTGGTGGATTTATATCTAAGTGATTGATAAATAAATAAGGTGGGCGATTAATCTGGCCGGTAAATGTCGTCGCCTCTGTCTCCGTGTGGACAGAGTGGTAGGCTTTGCCGCAATTCCCGCAACCCTGCCAGGGCATAGCGCCGGAGCCGATCTGGTCCTTGATGCTGCTTGGGCGGCTCAGGGGTTGAGCGCCTGCAGGCGCTCCACCGTGCCCACATCCACCCAGGTGCCGTCGTAGCGGCTGGCACTGCAGCGGCCCGCCTGCATCGCTGCGCGCAACTGCTGCACCAGCGGCATCTTGGTGCCCTGCGGATTGCCCGCAGGGATATCGCAGTAGGGCGCGCTGAACAGGGCTTTTTTCAGCAGCGCCACCGAGCAGTAGGTCAGGCGCGGGCGCGGGTCGCCTGCAGCGGGGTTCTCGGCCCGGCCCTCGGCTGTCAGCACAAAGTCGCCCTGGGGGTGATGGGGCGCATTGGGCACCAGCCACAGATGGGCCAGGTCATCGCTGTGCGCAAAGCGCTGGCGCAGGGCCTCGTCAAAGGGGAAGCCGGGGATAAAGACATCGCCCGAGACCAGCCAGAAGGCATCGTCGAGCAGCGGCAGCGCGCGGCTGATGCCGCCGCTGGTCTCGATGCCGCCACCAAAATCCAGATCCTCGCGGGAGTAGGCAATCTGCAGCCGCTTTGCACCTAGCTGCGCCTCAGCGGGGGCGGCGGGCCAGGCATCGGCCACCTGCTGGCCCAGCCAGCCGGTGTTGATGACCAGGCGTTGCACGCCGGCGCGGGCGAGCTGCTCCATGCTGTACTGCATCAGCGGCTTGCCTTGCACGGGGAGCAGGGGCTTGGGCCTGTGGTCGGTCAGCGGGCGCATGCGCTCGCCCCGGCCGGCGGCCAGCACCATGGCCTGGGCGCGAAAATCGGGAGGAAATGACATGGGTGATGGAAGCAATGGGGTCGGGCGTCCAAGCGCAGCGGGCCGTGCTCAGCCCTTCCAGGTGAAGGGAAACTTCAGCTGCTTGAAAAAGCCGTTGGGCACATAGTCGCCGAGCACGCCGTAATCGGTAGGCCAGACTTTATCGCTCTTGACGGCGGTGCCAAACACATAGTCCAAAAAGGCGAAATGGGCGGCGTAGTTCTTGTCCAGCGCCTCGGCATCCTGGCTGTGGTGCCAGTGGTGGAAGTTGGGCGTGACGATGATATAGCGCAGCGGGCCCAGCCGCACGCTGACATTGGCGTGGTTGAACACCGCCTGGAAGCCGACGATGATGATGTAGGCATCGATCACCTCCTTGCTAAAGCCCAGCACATAGATGGGCGCGAGCACCAGGGTGCGGGTGATCAGCAGCTCCAGAATGTGCTGGCGCGAGCCGGCCAGCCAGTCCATGCTTTTGACGCTGTGGTGCACCGCGTGGATGCGCCAGAGCAAGGGCACCTCATGGTAGGCGCGGTGCGTCCAGTACTGCACCAGATCGGCCACCAGGAGGATCAGGAACAGCGCAACCCAGAAGTTCAGATTGGCGACCCAGCCCCGGATGCCGTCATGGGCGGCCCAGCCAAAGAACTGGTGCACCATCAGGTTGGTGGCCAGCAGCACAAAGCCGACCACCATGTGGTTGACCAGAAAGTGGTGGAAATCGGTTTGCCACTCGGGGCGGAAGACGGGCTGGTCCTTGCGCAGCGCAAACAGCTTTTCGATAAAGATGAAGATCAGCGCGCTGCCCAGCAGGTCGAGAATGAACCAGTCCAGGCCGATATAGGGCGTGTTGGTGGCAAAGCTGCCCACGGGCACCTTGTGGCCGCCCAAGAGCGCCGACAGCACCACCAGGCCAAAAGCCGAGGCGGCCAACCAGCGCACCCGGCCCAGCACGATCAGCGCGACCGACAGGCCCCCGGCAATCACCATGCTCCAGAACAGCAGCTGGCGCATCACATCGACGTTGTAGCTGCGGCGCAGCTCAGGCGTGGTGAGGTACTGCGGGAAGTGAAAGGCCAGTACGCCCAAAAAGCACAGGGCTGCCAAGATCAGCGCAATGACGCCGGCCACCATGCCCCGGCCCGCGCGCAAGGCGCCATGGCTTTCGGACAGTTCGTTGAGTCGCTTAAACATAGCTGCTTATTGACCGTTCGTATGCGCTGATCTCCAAACTCTTAGGCGCATAGAGGGCGGTCTGTTGTCGTTGTTCCAGGGCGCCACTATGCCATGGCACAGGCGCAAGCTGCGCAGGGAAACGGGGACGCAAATGCAATAGTTTTGTTACATAAGAAGCGAGCGAGGGGGCCTCTGCGTCACCGTTGCCAAGTGGCATGGATGTGGATCTGCTGGGACCGTGTTCAGACGATGGCAGCGGCGTTTGCAGAAGGCGCCAGCTGCGCCGCAATGCAACAGCCCCCATGGCAGCGGTAACCGCCTGGGGGCTGGTGGAGAGAGGGGCTGCCGGTAAGCAGGCTCTGCCAGAAAGAGACTTCGGTAAAAGTGTTTCGATGCAGAAAGTATGCCGGCCTGTACGCCAAAAAATATTTTGTTTTTCTGGGTTAATGCCATTAATATAGAAAAATATTCTAAATTCTTGATTGTTGCAGAAAATCATGCTTCTCGATACGTTGGACCGCAAAATACTCCGCCAGCTGCAACACAACAGCCGCGCCAGCCTGCAGGAGATTGGCCAGGCGGTGGGCTTGAGCGCCTCGCCCTGCTGGGGCCGCATCAAGAAGATGGAAGAGGCCGGCGTGATCCAGGGCTATTCGGTGCGGCTGTCGCCCCAGGCGCTGGGCCTGGGCGATACGGTGCTGGTGATGGTGACCCTCGACAGCCACAGCGACAACACCTTGGAAAAGTTTGGCGAGCTGCTGGCCACCATCCCCGAGGTAGTGGAGGCACACCTGGTCTCCGGCGAGTACGACTACCTGCTGCGCGTGGTCGTCAAGGACACCCGCGACTACGAGCGCCTGCTGCGTGAGAAGCTCTACAAGATCAAGGGCATACGCCACAGCCAGTCAAGCTTTGTGCTGCGCACGCTCAAGCACGCGGATTTGCCGCTGGGTGTGTAGCGAGCCCCCTGCATCGCAAACCCGGCGCGCATAAAAAAGCCAACTTCCAGGAGTTGGCTTTTTGCTGTGCACGAAGCTGGGCGCTTGCCCCGGCCTTTGGGGGAGGGGAAGCAATCCGGTACCGGGCTTGCTTACTTGGTCAGGATCAGCTTGCCCAGCTTGGTGGTCTGCAAACGGTAGATGGCGCCGTTGTGCACGATGGATACCGCTTTGGCGCCTTGGAGCAGCTCACTGCTCTCCAGCGCGGCCGATTGCGTGGCATGGCCTTGGGACGCGCTGGCACTCTTGCTGGCAGCGGCAAGCGGGGTGGCGGGTAGGGCGATGGTTTGCATGGCAGTGCTCACAGGGATAAAACTGAAGCAAATGATAACGATTCGTATTCGTGAAGTCCAGTGTTTATTTGAAATTTGCCACGGTAAAAGGCAAAAAGCCACGGTCGCGGGGTGGGGGACCGTGGCGGGGGCAGGCTGGTGCGGCCTTTGCGGCGCGAATCCAGTTGCTTATCTGGGTGCTAATCGAGGCACTTATCAAGGTGCCAGCAGGCATGACGAGGCGCCAACAGGCGCTCAGGTCGGCTGCACGCCGGCATCGGCCAGCAGCTTTTTCCAGATCGGCAGCTCACGCTTCCAGTCGTCCTGAAAGCGCGCCGGGCTGTCATCGGTCAAAGGCACAAAGCCGGCCACCAGCACGCGGGCATTGACATCACGCGACTGCAGGGCCTTGCGCACTTCGGCGCCAAGCTGCTCGAGCACGGGCGCCGGCGTGCCGCCAGTGGCCGCCATGCCCAGCCAGCCGGAGATCGTGAACGCGTCTTCCTTGTGGCCTTGTTCGGCAAAGGTGGGCACATCGGGCAGCGCGGGCACGCGGTTGGGGCCGGTAAAGCTGATGGCGCGCAGCTTGCCGCTGTCGATATGCTGCTTGAGCGAGAGGATGCTGCCGATGCCCATCATCAACTGGCCGCCCACAAGGTCTTGCACCATCGGCGCCTCGCCCTTGTAGGCGATGTGGCTCATGTCCGCCTGGGTCAGGTTGCTCAGGCTCGCCAGCACCAGATGGCCTTGCGAGCCAATGCCATAGCTGCCGTAGGACAGCTTGCCCTTGTTGGCGCTGATATAGGCGATGAGCTCTTGCAGATTGCGTGCAGGCACCTGGCTGTTGGTGACCAGCACAATCGGCGCCCAGCAGATGCGCACCACCGGCACCATGTCCTTTTGCGGGTCATAGGCCATTTTCTTGAACATGAACTGGTTCGACAGCATCGTGCTGGTCGTCCCCAGGGTCAAGGTATGGCCATCGGCCACTGCCTTGGCCACCGCATCACAGGCCAATAGGCCCGCTGCGCCGGGGCGGTTGTCGACGATGGCCGGCTGGCCCAGCTGCTGGCCCAGCCGGTCACTGACGCTGCGCGCCAGCACATCGGTGGCCCCGCCCGGCGCAAACGGAACGATCACGCGCAAGGGCTTGGTCGGGAAGCTGGCCTTGTCGCTGGCTGCGCGCGCGACCGTGGCGAGTGGCAGGCCGCTGGCGGCAGCTGCGCTGGCAACGGCCAGGCGCAGCATCTGGCGCCGGCGCAAGGGAGTAGGTACTGGCTGGGTGCGGGACGTCTTCATCAATCGGTGTCTCCTCAATCTAGTGATAGTTGGGGGAGGCGCTGGTGATGGTCGGTTTGCCCGCCGCTGCTTCGGCCAGTACAGGTCGCCACGGCGCTTGTCCTGCGGTCCAGTTTAGGCAGGGCAAGCGGGCGGCTGGCGTCGCTTGGGCGTCACTGCGGGTAAACCTGATCCGGTCTGCATCCGCCATGAAAAAAGGGCTCCTGCTGGAGCCCTTGCCGGGAGGGTGGACGGTTTACTCGCCCACCTGGTCGGTGATGAAGCCGATCTTCTTCAGGTTGCTGCGCTGGGCAGCAGCCATCGCCTGGGCCACTTTCTCGTACTTCACGTCGCGGGCACCGCGGATGTGCAGCTCGGGCTGGGGCTCCTTGCTGGCCTCGGCCTGCATATTGGATTCCAGCTCGGCGTCGCTCACGGCCTTGCCGTTCCAGTTGTAGGTGCCATCGGGCAGGATGGCCAGCTGGATGGTGTCGGGCTTGGCGTCTTCCGGCGTGTTGACGGCACGCGGCAGGTCGATGTTGACCGAGTGCTTCATCACCGGCACGGTGATGATGAAGATGATGAGCAGCACCAACATGACGTCGACCAAGGGCGTCATGTTGATCTCGTTCATGACCTCATCGGCATCGTCTTGCGTTCCAAAAGCCATGATCAGGCACCTTTCTTGAGCGGCGTGACCACGGCGCCGGGCTTGCTGGAGTCCACATTCAGGCGGGTGCCGGTCACGAAGAAGGCATGCAGGTCATGGGCAAAGCTGTTGAGGCGGTTAAGCACCGACTTGTTGCCACGCACCAGTGCGTTGTAGCCCAGCACGGCAGGGATGGCCACAGCCAGACCCAGTGCGGTCATGATCAGCGCTTCACCGATGGGGCCGGCGACCTTGTCGATCGAGGACTGGCCCGACATGCCGATGGCCACCAGCGCGTGGTAGATGCCCCAGACGGTACCGAACAGGCCGATGAAGGGGGCGGTGGAGCCAACCGATGCGAGCACGGCCAGACCGGATTGGGCGCGCGCGGTGAACTCATCGATGCCATTGCGCAGGCAGCGCGTGATCCAGTCGCTGACGTCCAGCGAGTCATGCAGGTGCTCGGCCGTCTTGCGGTGGTGCGCGGTGGCTTCGCGGCCTTCGATGGCCAACTGGCGGAACGGGTTGTCGCCTTGCTCGCCCAGCTTGCTCAGGCCGGCTGCGAAGTCAGCGCTGTGCCAGAAGTCCTGGGCATTGCGGGCGTACTTCTTGAAACGCATGATGTCGAGCGCCTTGATGACGATCACGATCCAGGAAGCGAGAGACATGGCCACCAGAATGACTGCGACCGTCTTGGTCACGAAATCTCCCTGAGCCCAGACGTGGGCGATGCCGAATTGCGAGTCCATAACTGATCCTATTTCCGTTCGATTTAATTGAGTTCCCACTTGATGGGCACGTTGACCCACATGGGCCGGGGAGTTCCGTTGGAGGTGCCTGCCTTGAAGCGCCATTTGCGCACCGTATCCATGGCGGCCTGGTCCAGACGGTCATAGCCACTGGACTTCTTGAGCTGCAGCTCCTGGGGCTTGCCTTCTTCGTCGATGTAGGCGCGCACGATGGTGGTCCCGGTCTCGCCCATACGGCGGCTGATGGCCGGGTACTGCGGAGCGGGATTGTTCAGGTAGGCGGCATTGCTCGACGGCAGCTGGATCACCGGTGGCGGTGGAGGCGCTGGCGGTGCGGGCGGAGCCGGTGGAGGAGACGGCGGAGCGGGCGGCGGCGCCTCGATGGGCGGTGCCGGTGGCTGGGCCTCGGTGGTGCCGGTCACGGCATTGGGCGCAGGCGTTGGGTCCTTGATCGCCTGGGGCTTGGGCGCAGGTTTGGGGACGGGCTTGGGCGTGGGCTTTGGCGGCGGCGTCGGTGCGGGCGGTGGCGGCTTGGGAGTTGGAGGAGGGGGCGGCGCAACCACGGGCATCGGCTCGGGCGCAATCAGCTGCACCATGACCGGTTCGGGCTTGGGCATCTCGACTGCTGCACTTTTGAGCAGGCCCGCCTGCAAGGCCCAAAGACCTGCGACGTGCGCTGCCAGCACCGAACCCGTAACCACGATATTGCGCCCCATTTTTTTGGAGGGGCTGTAAGGGTCTGGTGAGAGCATAAGGGCAATAAAAAATGCTGCAGCCTGAAGCCGCAGCACGGCATATCAATGCGTTGGTGGCTTATTTCTGAAAGACCCACCAGAGAGAGGCAGCGACCAGAATCAGGCTACCGAGGACAGCGGCGAAGAGTTCCATGCTTTGCTTTCCATGATGGTGGTGGCAAGCTGGACCGGGTGCACTGCTGCTTCATTGCGCAAGGCAGCAACCGGACGCGACGCGCTGCATTGCTCGACCACATCGCGGGCGCAACCTTCGCAGCAGCCGCATTGCAGTCCAACACCCAGTTCGAACTGGATCTCATCGAACGACATACCCGCATGCGCGTGGCGAGCGATCTCTTTGTCCGAGACTCGGCGGCAAACACAAACGATCATGGTCAGATGAACAGCGTGGTGGCTGGCTAGTGAATAACTGAAGGGAATTATAAATAAGAATTTGTCGCATTCGCAATAATCTCCTGAGCGCAATAGGGGTGCTGTGGCCCATAGCTAGGCGATAGCCTGTGTATTTGGACCAGATTGTTAGTATTTATTGTTATAAATCAATAGTCTGTGCAATCAGCTGTTGGAAGCATGCTTACACAAAAAATAGCAAGCCTTGGCGGCTTCACACAGATCTGCCGGGCCGCGTGATTGCGCAAAGGGCGGTTGAATGCTGCATGAGGAGGGTGAATGTGGGCAGAAATGGCGTCCATCGCTGCCCAAGGAAAGGTCTCCTTGCACGCTTTGCACGGCCCTTGCCATCCATCGATAAAGGCCATGGCGTGCTGGCGCAGCGCTTGGAGGGACAGCGCCTGCCTGTGAAGAGCAGGCGTAAAAAAACCAGCATGCCTGATGCTGGTTTTTGGACGGCAGCGCAAAGGACTGCGCTGCGCAAGGTCGGCAGGACTTACTTGACGTGCTTGCCGATCAGGCCAGCCATCTCGAACATCGACACCTGGGGCTTGCCAAACACCTTCTTGAGCTTGTCATCGGCGTTGATCATGCGCTTGTTGGCGGCGTCTTGCAGGTTGTGGGCCTTGATGTAGACCCACAGCTTGCTGATGATTTCCGTGCGTGGCAGTGGAGCGGTGCCCACAACAGCGCCCAGTTCTGGGCTTGGGGTCAGCGGCTTCATGAAGGCTGCGTTGGGGGTGCGCTTCTTTGCAGGCGCTGCGGTCTTAGATGCGGTTGCCATGTTTTGGTTTCCTTGTGTCAATATCTCTATCGCCAGCCAGAGTTTCCCTCCGCTGGTTACGGCCATGCTAACGGCAAAAAAACCGCTTTCCAAGGGAGCGCCGCATTTTTTTGCCTCGAAATGTTGCTTGTTTTAGCTTTGCTAACCTTTGTTGATGGATCAACGCTATCAACAAGCAGCTTAGGGCGTTGATTCTTGTCAGATTGGGGCCTTTTCCCCTCGGAGCATGGTACTGGCTCCCAAGGCGGTGTCAATCGGGGTCGCGTCGCAAAACTGTCTGCCCTCTGCCACGCAGGGGCATTGGCAACGTGGTCAGTGCCAGGCTGGAGACGGCAATCGCAAAGGCCAGCATCTGCAGGCCGCCCAGTGTTTCGCCCAGAAACACCACACCCACCAGCGCGGTGGACAGCGGTAGCATCACTGTGAACACTGCGCTTTGCGAGGCGGGCACGACCTGCAGCCCGGTCATCCACAGCCAGACGGTGACCATGCAGGCCGCCAAGGCATAGCCCAGCAGCAGCAGCCAGGTGGCGGTGCCCACCTGGCCAAAGTCAAAATGCCAGGCCAGGTACAGACCAAAAGGCAGGGTCAGCACAAAGCCCCAGAGGTTGATCAGCGCCGCAATGCGCTTGGGGCTCAGGCTGCTGGTGAGCTTTTTGCCGATGACGGCGTAGCAGGCCTCGCACAACACCGCGCCCACCAGGAGCAGCTGTCCGAGCCAGTGCTTGCCGGGGTCCGCATCGGCGGCAGCGGCTGCAGCCGCGCCCGCATGTGCGCCGGCAGCGGGCTTGGCCAAGGCCAGCAGCACAATGCCCAGCACGGCCAGGCTGATGGCGACCATCACGCGCCCGCTGATGCGCTCCTTGAGCACGAGCCAGCTGAGCAGCGCAATGGCTGCCGGGATCGTCGCCATCGTGACACTGGCGGTGACGGCACTGGTCATTGACACGCCGGTGATCATGCACAGCGTGAAGAGAAAGTTGCCAAAAAAGGATTCGAGAAACAGCAGCCCCTTGGCCTTGGCGGGCAATGGCGCCTCGTGGGCTGGGCGTTTGAGCCAGCCCAGCATGGCCACCCCGCCAATGCCAAAACGCAGCCAGGCCAGCAGCAAGACCGGAAAAGTGGCGGCCAGTGGCTTGGAGAGCGCGACATAGGCGCCCACCAGCGACATGCTGAGTGCCAGGTAGAAATAAGCCAAGGGCTTGCTATGGATGCGCATGGGTGCAAAGACTAAATGGGGGAGCAGGGCGATGGGGCAGGCGGGGCCAGGCGCAAGCAAGCTGTCATATCCGCTTTGCACAATGGGCCATGCGCATCATGCCGCAATTGGCCAGCCTCTGGCAGGCAGCGCTGCTGCAGCCTGGACAGCAGTGGTTCTGAAAACGTATTCTCATATTGTGAAATATGCTGATATTGCAGTGCGTCAATATTTCTCAATACGAGAAATCGCATTTCTTAATGCGGAATAGTATTAATAGTGTGTTGATTTTTAATGATTAAGAATTGGTCTTATATAAGACATAAGACAAAAATATACGGCGGGGCAGGCGTACAGTAAGAGCCATGGACAGACGGTATCTGTCCACCAGTTTTCAATCCGTTAGTTCAACCCACTTGACCACAGGAGTTCCCCATGTCTCAGAAACTGAACCAGCAACTCAGCCGCGAACAGCAAATTGCCGCCCTTGAATTGGATTGGGCGCAAAACCCCCGCTGGAAGGGCGTCAAGCGCGGCTACTCGGCTGCGGACGTGGTGCGTCTGCGCGGCAGCGTGCAGCCGGAGTACACCTTGGCCCAGCGCGGCGCCCAGGTGCTGTGGGACAAGATCAATGGCGGTGCCAAGAAGGGCTATGTGAATGCCTTTGGCGCAATCACCGCAGGCCAGGCCATGCAGCAGGCCAAGGCGGGTCTGGAAGCGGTGTACCTCTCGGGCTGGCAGGTGGCAGCGGACGGCAACACCTCGGAGACCATGTACCCCGACCAGTCGCTCTACGCCTATGACTCGGTGCCCACCATGGTGCGCCGCATCAACAACACCTTCAAGCGCGCTGACGAGATCCAGTGGGCCAAGGGCGTGAACCCGGGCGACAAGGAGTTCATCGACTACTTCCTGCCGATCGTGGCCGATGCCGAAGCGGGCTTTGGCGGCGTGCTCAATGCTTTCGAGCTGATGAAGAACATGATTGCCTCGGGCGCTGCCGGCGTGCACTTTGAAGACCAACTCGCTGCCGTCAAGAAGTGCGGCCACATGGGCGGCAAGGTGCTGGTGCCCACGCATGAAGCCTGCGAGAAGCTGATCGCTGCGCGTTTTGCCGCCGACGTGATGGGTGTGCCCACGATTGTGCTGGCCCGCACCGATGCCGAAGCGGCCAACCTGATCACCAGCGACCACGACGCCAATGACAAGCCCTTCCTGGTGGGTGAGCGCACGCAAGAAGGCTTCTACCGCGTCAAGAACGGTCTGGAGCAGGCGATCAGCCGTGGCGTGGCCTACGCGCCCTACGCCGATCTGGTGTGGTGCGAGACCGGCACGCCGGACCTGGGCTTTGCCCGCGAATTTGCCCAGGCCGTGCATGCCTCCAGCCCCGGCAAGCTGCTGAGCTACAACTGCTCGCCATCGTTCAACTGGAAGAAGAACCTCGACGACGCGACGATTGCCAAGTTCCAGGACGAGCTGGCGGCGCTGGGCTACAAGTACCAGTTCATCACCTTGGCCGGTATCCACAGCAACTGGTACAACACCTTCAAGTTTGCCCACGCCTATGCCCGTGGCGAAGGCATGAAGCACTATGTGGAGATGATCCAGGAGCCCGAATTCGCTGCCCGCGAGCAAGGCTACACCTTTGTCTCGCACCAGCAGGAAGTGGGCGCAGGCTACTTCGACGATGTGACCACGGTGATCCAGGGCGGCTCGTCCAGCGTCAAGGCGCTGACCGGCTCGACCGAGGAAGAGCAGTTCCACTGATCTGCGACGCCTGCATGCGCTGCAGGCGAGACGGCCTGCAGGCGCAGCAGATGCAGCAAGGCGGCACCATCGGTGCCGCCTTTTCTTTGGCTTTTCGTCCCAGCGCTGAGGCGCAGCGCACCAGCGCTGCCAGATAATCGCTGCTTGCGCATTTGCAACGCTTATTGATCACTGCCATGTCCACTGCCGCCGCTGCCACCTCTGCCACGCCCGCTGCCCCCAAGATCTCCATCATCCATTGGCCCGCCAAGACCCTGGTCAATCCCGTCATCGGCAAGCCCAGCCGCCCGATCAGCGGCGATACCGAGTACCAGACCATGAATGTGTTCGAGGGTCTGGGCGGCAAGGTGAGCTCGGGCACCTGGCAGTCCAACGCTGGCCACTTCAGCTCCAATGTGCAGGGATATATCGAGTTTTGCGTCATTGTCGAAGGCGACTGCCGCCTGGTCGACCCCGATGGCACCGTGCACCGTTTTGGCGTGGGCGACCATTTCATCATGCCCGAGGGCTGGACCGGCCACTGGGAGGTGGACAGCTTTGTGAAGAAGGTCTACCTGGTGGCCGAGGCCTGAGCACCGTTCTTCCCCAGCGTATTCAGACGATAAAAAAACCGCCGTGGCCTTGGCAGGCACACAGCGGTTTTGCTGAGTGGAAGGATTCCGCTGGGGAATTACTTCTTGTCGTTGCCCAACTGGGGCAGCGCGTGGCTGCCGCTGGCGGTCAGCAGGCCAGTCTGGGTGTAGATGGCCAGCTTGTCGCGGGTGTCCATCAGGTCCAGGTTGCGCATGGTCAGTTGGCCAATGCGGTCAGCGGGGCTGAATGGCGCGTCTTCCACCTTTTCCATCGACAGGCGCTCGGGCTTGTAGGTCAGGTTGGCCGATTCGGTGTTCAAGAGCGAGTAGTCGTTGCCACGGCGCAGCTCCAGGGTCACGGTGCCGGTGATGGCACGGGCCACCCAGCGCTGGGCGGTTTCGCGCAGCATGATGGCCTGTGGGTCAAACCAGCGGCCTTGGTACAGCAGACGGCCCAGGCGCAGACCGTTGATGCGGTACTGCTCGATGGTGTCTTCGTTGTGGATGCCGGTCACCAGGCGCTCGTAGGCGATGTGCAGCAGCGCCATGCCGGGGGCTTCGTAGATGCCGCGGCTCTTGGCTTCGATGATGCGGTTCTCGATCTGGTCGCTCATGCCCAGGCCGTGGCGGCCGCCGATGCGGTTGGCTTCCAGGAAGAAGGCGACCGGGTCTTCGATGCGCTGGCCGTTCAGGGCCACAGGGCGGCCTTCTTCAAAGGTGACGGAGACTTCCTCGGCCTTGACTTCGACCTCGGGCTTCCAGAACGCCACGCCCATGATGGGGTTGACGATGCGGATGCCGCTGTTCAAGAACTCCAGGTCCTTGGCTTCGTGGGTGGCACCCAGCATGTTGGAGTCGGTCGAGTAGGCCTTCTCTGCGCTCATCTTGTAGCCAAAACCTTCCTTGGTCATGAAGGCTGACATCTCGGCGCGGCCGCCCAGCTCGTCGATGAAGGTCTGGTCCAGCCAGGGCTTGTAGATCTTCAGCGCAGGGTTGGTCAAGAGGCCGTAGCGGTAGAAACGCTCGATGTCATTGCCCTTGAAGGTCGAGCCATCGCCCCAGATGTTGACGTCGTCTTCCTTCATTGCGGCCACCAGCATGGTGCCGGTCACGGCGCGGCCCAGCGGCGTGGTGTTGAAGTAGGTGATGCCACCGGTGGAGATGTGGAAGGCGCCGGCCTGGATGGCGGCAATACCTTCGTTGGCCAGCTGGCTGCGGCAGTCGATCAGGCGGGCCTTCTCGGCACCGTATTCCATGGCCTTGCGCGGGATCTCGTCGTAATCGGACTCATCGGGCTGGCCCAGGTTGGCCGTGTAGGCGTAGGGCAGCGCGCCCTTGTTCTTCATCCAGCGCAGGGCTGCGCTGGTGTCGAGGCCGCCGGAGAAGGCGATGCCGACCTTCTGGCCGACGGGAACATGTTGCAGGATGGTTTCCATGGTGTGGCTTTTCTCTAAAAACAGGCGCTGCTGCGGTGCTGTCGGGTGTGGGCTGGTTCAGCGATCGGCCCGAGCAGCAGTGTGCAGCGGGAGGCAGGCGCTGGCTAGCCCAGCGCTGGCCCCAAAAATCAGGCGTAGTGGCAGATGTAGTGGTAGGCCTCGGCCACGCGGATATCGAACTTGCTGTTGGCCGGAACGCTGAACTTGTCGCCAGGGCCGGACTTTTTCCATTCGTCGCTGCCGTCGAGCTTGTACTCGCAGGCGCCGGCAACGCACTCCATGATCTCGGCGGCGGCCGTGCCAAAGGTCAAGGTGGCTGCAAGTACCACACCGACCGATTGCTTGGTGCCGTCGGCCAGCTGGTAGCTGTGGCTGACGCACTTGCCATCAAAATAAACATTGGCCTTGGTGGTGAGGCGTACGCCGTCGATGCTCTCAGTGATCATGGAAGACAACAGGTAAATGGAGGAAAACCGCCATTGTAGGCGAGGCCTTTGCCCGTCTCTGGAACATGGTGGGGCAGTTGAGCGGCATGGCAGGCATAAAAAAGCAGCAGTACCGGAGTACTGCTGCTGGTGGCCGGGCCACACCTGGCTGGGCCACACCTGGCCGGGACGCGACACCGCAATGGCGCGTCGCTCTTTGGTTTAACGCCAGTGGCCGCGGTGGCCGCCCCAGTAACCGCCCACGCCAATCTGCACCGAGGGCTGCAGCATGACGGGCGGCGGCGCATAGTACACAGGCGCCGGCGCGACATAGACCGGGGGCGGCGCCATATAGACGGGCTGCTGGTAGACCGGCTGGCTGCTGACGACAACGCCGGGCTCAGGAGCCGTGTAGGCATAGTCCTGCGCAGGTGGGTTGTCGTAGGCCGCTGCGGCAGGCTGCACGCTCAGCGGCAGCCATTCACCGGGGGCGGTGGCCGTGCGCGTGCTGTAGCGGCGGCCCGCGTATTCATACTCCACGTTGTAGCCATCGGGCTGGTTTTGCGTGGTGTACTGGTTGGCGCATTGCCGCACTGTCTGGTAGCTGGGGGTGCCGCCTTCGAGCTGGTTGCCGATGGCTGAGCCGGCAATGACGCCAGCGCCGGTGGCCGCTGCGCGGCCAAACCCATGGCCAATGCCGTTGCCGAGCAAGCCGCCGACGACGGCGCCGGTAATCGCGCCCACGCCGGAGGTGCGCTGGCCGGCATACACCTGCTGGTCATTGCAGACGGTTTGCGGCGTGTTGACCTGGCGGTAGGCCGGCGTGACCGACAGCACCCGGCCATAGGGTTGCTCGCCCGCAGGCAGTGGTGGCTGCGCGCCAGGCGCTTGCTGCGGCAAGAAGGGATCGGACGAGGGCGAATAATTTTGGGCCCAGACCGAGGGGCTGGCTGCCGCCAAGGTGGACAGCGCAGCCAGCACGATCAGGCGGGCTGAGAGCAGATGTGGCATGAATGCCTCCAAAAAAGCGATAAGTTGCTGGGTGCTCAACGCGCCAGTACCTAGACTGGGCGACACGCTTTACACCGCCTGCACAAATATCTAAGACCAGGCTGCAGGCATTAAGTTCAGCATGCGCCCATGCTGCCCTTGGCGTGTATCTGCGCCATGTCGCAGCGTAAAGCGCCGGTCAACACCGCCCAGCGGAATCCGCTGAGGGCCCTCAGGCGATCTTGCTGCTCCAAACCGTCTCATCAAAGCCCACGGTGACGGAGCCATCGACCCATTCGACCACCGGGCGCTTGATCACGCTGGGGTTGGCAATCATCAGCGCACTGGCGCTGTCGGCGTCCGTCACGGCTTGTTGCACGTTGGGATCCAGCTTGCGCCAGGTGGTGCCTTGGCGGTTGACCAGCTTTTCCCAGCTGGCCTTGGCGATCCAGTCGGGCAGATGGCTGGCGGGCACACCCGCTTTCTTGAAATCATGGAATTGGTGGTCGACGCCCTGCGCCTCCAGCCAGGTGCGGGCTTTTTTGACGGTGCTGCAGTTGGGGATGCCGTAGACGGCGATGGTGTGGTTACTCATGGACAGCAATGATGACACAGCCGCAATTACGCGACAATCTGGCCCCATGCAAACCCGTTTCGATACCTTGGAGCAGTGGCTCGCCCACTGCGAGCAGATTCATCCCAAAACCATTGACATGGGGCTGACCCGCGTCAATGCCGTGGCCGAGCGCCTGGCGCTGCGCTTTGCCTGCCCGGTGATCACGGTGGCGGGCACCAATGGCAAGGGCTCGACCTGCGCCATGCTGGAGGCCGTGGCACTGGAAGCCGGCTACCGCCCCGGGGTGTTCACCTCGCCCCACCTGGTGCATTTTGAAGAGCGCTGCCGCGTGCATGGCGAGATTGTCTCGGCCGCCGATCTGCTGCCGCATTTCGAAGCGGTGGAAGCGGCTCGCCTGCAGGCGCCCGAGATTTCGCTCAGCTATTTCGAGTTCACCACCTTGGCGATCCTGCGCCTGTTGAGCCAGGCCAGGCTGGATGTGGCGATTCTGGAAGTGGGCCTGGGCGGCCGGCTGGACGCCACCAATATCATCGACACGGACTGCGCGGTCATCACCAGCATCGACCTGGACCATATGGACCTGCTGGGCCCGGACCGCGAATCGATCGGCCGGGAAAAGGCCGGCATCATGCGCCCGGGAAAACCGGCCGTTGTCAGCGACCCGGTGCCGCCGCAAAGCGTGATCGATTACGCGCAGAGCATTGGCGCCGACCTGTGGCGCTTTGGCCGCGATTTCAACTATGAAGGCGACAAGCAGCAGTGGAGCTGGGCAGGGCGCGGCCGGCGCTATGCCGGCATGGCCTACCCGGCGCTGCGCGGTGCCAACCAGCTGGTCAATGCGTCTGGCGTGCTGGCCGCCTACGAGGCCTTGCGCCAGGTGCTGCCGGTCACGGCCCAGGCCGTGCGCAATGGCTTGGCCATGGTCGAGTTGCCCGGCCGCTTCCAGATCGTGCCCGGCCAGCCGGCGGTGGTGCTGGATGTGGCGCACAACCCGCATGCGATTGCCGCACTGACGGCCAACCTGGATGCGATGGGCTACTTTCCCACCACCCATGCCGTCTTTGGTGCCATGCACGACAAGGACCTGACGCCGATGCTGCGCAAGCTGGGCCCCCTGGTGGACCGCTGGTATTTCTGCGACCTGCCCACGGACCGGGCCGAGAAGGCGGTGGACCTGCAGTCCAAATGGAATGCCGTGCACCTGCTGTCCGACCAGCGGCGCGAAGTGGCTACAGCTTGTTACGCGGACCCGATGGCCGCATTCCAGGCGGCCGTCGAAGCGGCAGGGCCCGCTGATAGAATCGTCGTTTTCGGCTCGTTCTTTACGGTGGGCGGGGTGTTGAAGCACGGTGTGCCACGGCTCGATGCCAAGCACCTGAACTAAAAGCAGCCCCACGATGGGGCCGCTCCCAGCGACCTGTTTTCAAGCTCCACCTCCAATCGTCCATGGCAATTTTCAATCTTCGATGGCCCGGTAAAAAGCAACAGGAAGCGGAGAGCCCGCGCGTGATTCGCGCGCCGCGCAGCAATCCCGCTGAGAGTGTGGATGCCATGCGCCGCCGCGCGCGCCACCGCCTGATTGGTGCCACCGTGCTGGTGCTGGCGGCCATCATCGGTTTTCCGATGCTGTTCGACACCCAGCCGCGCCCGGTGCCAGTCAATGCCTCGATTGAGATCCCGGACCGCGAGCGCGTGGCCGCCCTGGCCGTGCCGCCTGCGTCCAACGCCGCAGCGCCGCACGGCAGCCATTCGGGCAATGACAATGGCCTGGATGCAGGCGAAGAGATTGTTGGCGCAAGAAGCAACGCAGCCCCAGCGGCCGCTGGCGCTACGGCAGCAGCGGCCGCCGCAGCAGCTGCCACGGCTGCCAGCAAACCCGCGGACAAGCCTGTGACCCCCACCGCCAAGCCCGAGCCAGCGGCCAAACCAGAGCCCGCTGCCAAGCCAGAACCGAAACCTGAGCCCAAGCCAGCGTCTAAACCCGAACCCAAGCCCGAGCCCAAACCGGAGGCCAAGCCCAAGGAAGAGCCCAAGCCCAAGCCCGCAGAACCCGCCAAGCCCAAGCGCGATGACGAGGCCGACCGGGTCCGCGCGATGATGGAAGGCCGCACGGCCACTGCGCCTGCAGCAGCACCAGCCGCTGCCCCCGCTGCCAAGCCGGCGGCCGCTGCCAGCCGCTATGCGATCCAGGTGGGTGCGTTTGCCGAGGAGAGCAAGGCGGCCGAGGTGCGTGCCAAGCTGCAGATGGCCGGTGTGCCGGCCTATACGCAGTCGGTCAAGACGGCGTCGGGCAACCGCATCCGTGTGCGGGTGGGGCCTTTCAACAGCAAGGAAGAGGCCGACAGCGCCGCAGCCAAGGTGCGCGCCCAGGGCCTGCCCGCTGCGCTGCTGCCGATGTAAGACTGGCGCCGCTGCCCACTGCCGACCCCACCACCTGTTGTTGTGACACCTTTCTACCGCGCCTCGTCATTGCCATTCATCCCATGCCGGGTGCGGGCGCTGGCAGGCGCTCCCTGGCCCCTGCGGGCGGAGCATTGACATGTCGGCCCTGGACTGGGTATTTATCTTGATCCTGCTGGGGTCGGTGCTGATCGGCGCCATGCGCGGTCTGGTGTTCGAGGTGCTGTCGCTGATCAGCTGGGTGCTGGCCTTTTTTGCGGCTCGGCTGTGGGGCGCTGAGGTAGGCATGTGGCTGCCGATGCAGGAAATGGACGAGGGTGTGCGGATCGCCGCAGGCCTTGTGATCGTCTTTGTTGTCGCCATCTTTGCCTTGGGCCTGGTGATTCGCATCATCGGCAAACTGGTTCAGATCGTGGGTTTGCGGCCCTTTGACCGCACGCTGGGCGCGCTGTTTGGTGCCCTTCGTGGGGTGTTACTACTTGTGTTGATCGCTCTGGTTTTTATGCTGACATCGATGCGGGAATCGCAAATCTGGAACACTTCAGTCTTCGCACCGCATCTGGTGTCGGCAGTGTCAGTGTTGCGGCCATGGATGCCGCAAGAAATGGGAAGACATTGGTCTTCACTGGTGGACCAGCTCACCGAAGCTGGTTCACGCATCGCGGCAGAGCCGCGTTAACGTTTTTGGAACGCTCAATATGTGTGGAATCGTCGGAGTCGTCAGTAGCACGCCGGTCAATCAATTGATCTATGACGCGCTGTTGCTGCTGCAACACCGTGGACAGGATGCAGCAGGCATTGCAACCCAGCAGGGTCGCAAGTTCTTCATGCACAAGGCCAAAGGCATGGTCAAGGATGTGTTCCGTACCCGCAATATGCGGGCTTTGCCGGGCAATGTCGGCCTGGGTCAGGTGCGCTATCCCACTGCAGGCAATGCCTACAGTGAGGAGGAAGCCCAGCCTTTCTACGTCAATGCGCCTTTTGGCATCGTGCTGGTGCACAACGGCAACCTGACCAATGCCGTGCAGCTGCGCAAGGAGCTGTTCTCCACCGACCACCGCCACACCAACACCGAGAGCGACTCGGAAGTGCTGCTCAACGTGTTCGCCCATGAGCTGGAGCGTGCCACGCACGGCATCCCGCTGCAAAAGCAGGATGTGTTCAACGCCATCCGTGCGGTGCACAAGCGCGTGCAGGGCTCCTACGCGGTGATCGCACTGATCGCCGGCCACGGTGTGGTGGCGTTCCGCGATCCGAACGGCATCCGCCCGCTGTGCATTGGCCGTGGTGCCGATGGCACCGTGATGGTGGCCAGCGAATCGGTGGCGCTCGAAGGCACGATGCAGCAGCTCGAGCGCGATATCGCCCCGGGCGAAGCGGTGTTCATCGGCGACGATGGCTCGCTGACCTTCGAGCAATGCGCCGAAAGCCCCAGCCTGCACCCCTGCATTTTTGAGTTTGTCTACCTGGCCCGTCCGGATTCGGTGCTCGATGGCATGTCGGTCTACCAGGCGCGGCTGAACCTGGGTGAGTCGCTGGCCACGCGCGTGATCTCGATGGTGCCGCCCAACGAGATCGATGCGGTGATCCCGATTCCCGAATCGAGCCGCCCCAGTGCGATGCAACTGGCCCAGCTGCTGGGCAAGCCCTACCGCGAAGGCTTCGTCAAGAACCGCTATGTGGGCCGTACCTTCATCATGCCGGGCCAGGGCGCACGCAAGAAATCGGTGCGCCAGAAGCTCAATGCCATCGGCAGCGAGTTCCAGGGCCGCAATGTGCTGCTGGTCGATGACTCCATCGTGCGCGGCACCACGTCCAAGGAAATCGTGCAGATGGCGCGCGACGCTGGCGCCAACAAGGTCTACCTGGCCAGCGCGGCGCCACCGGTGCGTTACCCCAATGTTTACGGCATCGACATGCCCACCGCCAAGGAGCTGGTGGCCCATGGCCGCAGTCTCGAAGAGATTCGCCAGTACATCGGCTGCGACGCGCTGATCTACCAGGACGTCGACGGCATGAAGAACGCTGTGGGCAAGCTCAACACGGGCGTGCATGGCTTTGAGGCCTCGTGCTTTGACGGTGTCTATGTCACCGGCATCACGCCCGAAGGCATCTCGCAGGTCAATGAAGGCCGTGTGTCCGCCGAAGAGGACGATCTCGATACCTCGCGTCTGTCACTGCGCAACGCAGATGTGACGGATGCGGCTTGATAGTGGTCTGCGTACTGCTTGGGAAGAAGAATGACTGATAAGAAATTGCCGCCGGGCCTGCATCCCGATACCTTGGCGGTCCGTGAGGCGGTGGAGCGCAGCCAATGGGGCGAGCACAGCGAAGCCCTGTACCTGGCCAGCAGCTTTGTGCAGCCCAATGCCGAGACGGCCGCGCGCCGCTTTGCCGCGCTGGAAGAGGGCTACACCTACACCCGCACCGGCAACCCGACGGTGACCAGCTTTGAGCGCCGCCTGGCCGCGATGGAGGGCACCGAGTGCGCCATCGCCACCTCGACGGGCATGTCCGCCATCTTGCTGGTGGCGCTGACCGTGCTGAAGACTGGCGACCATGTGATCTGCTCGCAGTCCATGTTCGGCTCGACGATCAAGCTGCTGGGCACCGAGATGGCCCGCTTTGGCGTGGAAACCAGCTTTGTGTCGCAAACCGATGTGGAGGCCTGGAAGGCCGCCATCCGGCCCAACACGCGCATGCTGTTTGCCGAGACGCCGACCAATCCGCTCACCGACCTGTGCGACATTGCCGCGCTGGCCGAGCTGGCCCATGCGCATGGCGCCTTGCTGGCCGTCGACAACAGCTTTGCCACGCCGGTGCTGCAGCAACCGGCCAAGCTCGGCGCCGATCTGGTCGTGCATTCGGGCACCAAGTTCCTCGATGGCCAGGGCCGCGTGATGGCGGGCGCCGTCTGCGGCACCGTCGCGCTGGTCGACAAGGTCATGGGCACCTTCTTGCGCAGCGGGGGTCTGAACCTCTCGCCCTTCAACGCCTGGGTGGTGATGAAGGGCATGGAGACCCTGTCCCTACGTGTGAAGGCCGAAAGCGCCGCCGCGCTGGAGCTGGCACGCTGGCTGGAGTCGCATCCCAAGGTGGCCCGGGTGTACTATCCTGGCCTGGAAAGCCACCCGCAGCATGCGCTGGCGATGCGCCAGCAAAACGGCATGGGCGGCGCCGTGCTGGCCTTTGATGTGGTGGGTGAGGGCGCGGAACAGCTGCGCGCCAATGCCTTCCATGTGGTTGACAGCACCTTGCTGTGCTCGATCACGGCCAATCTGGGGGATGTGAAGACCACGATCACCCACCCGGCCAGCACTTCGCACGGCCGCCTGACTGAAGAGCAGCGCCAGTCCGCTGGCGTGGGCCAGGGCCTGATCCGCATCTCCGTCGGCCTGGAACACCTGGATGATTTGAAAGCCGACCTGTTGCGCGGCCTGGATACCCTGACATGAGCACCAAAGTACGTACCCGTTTTGCCCCGTCGCCTACCGGCTTTATCCATCTGGGCAATATCCGCTCGGCGCTATACCCCTGGGCCTTTGCACGCGCCAACCAGGGCGATTTCATCCTGCGCATCGAAGACACCGATCTGGAGCGCTCCAACCAGGCCTCCGTCGATGTAATTCTCGAAGGCATGGCCTGGCTGCAACTGGACCCCAACGAAGGCCCGTTCTACCAGATGCAGCGCATGGACCGCTACAAGGAAGTGCTGGCCACCCTGCAAGAAAAGGGCGCCGTCTACCCCTGCTACATGAGTATGGAAGAGCTGGACGCGCTGCGTGAAAAGCAGATGGCCAACAAGGAAAAGCCACGTTACGACGGCACTTGGCGCCCCGAAGAGGGCAAGGTGCTGCCGCCGGTGCCCGAAGGCGTCAAGCCCGTGCTGCGTTTCAAGACGCCGTTGACCGGTGTTGTGGCCTGGGAAGACAAGTGCAAGGGCCGCATCGAGTTCCAGAACTCCGAGCTCGATGACCTGGTCATTGCCCGTCCTGATGGCACGCCGACCTACAACTTCTGCGTCTGCGTTGATGACATGGACATGGCGATTACCCATGTGATCCGTGGTGACGACCATGTCAACAACACGCCGCGCCAGATCCACATCTTTGAAGCGCTGGGCGCCGATGTGCCCGTGTTTGCCCACCTGCCCACCGTGCTCAATGAGCAGGGCGAGAAGATGAGCAAGCGCAATGGCGCCAAGGCC
Organism: Comamonas sp. MYb69; assembly: GCF_037479315.1. NCBI lineage: Bacteria > Pseudomonadati > Pseudomonadota > Betaproteobacteria > Burkholderiales > Comamonadaceae > Comamonas > Comamonas sp. MYb69. Next base: position 173,255 of record NZ_JBBGZG010000007.1, on the reverse strand, counting down.
GTCACCCAGTACCGCGACGAAGGCTACCTGCCCGATGCGATGGTGAACTACCTGGCACGCCTGGGCTGGAGCCACGGCGATGACGAGATTTTCTCGCGCCAGCAGTTTCTGGAGTGGTTCAACCTGGACCACCTGGGCCGCAGCGCGGGCCAGTTCGACGAGGCCAAGCTGCGCTGGGTCAATGCCCAGCACATGAAGCTGACGCCCGATGATGAGCTGGCTGCGATGCTGACCCCGTTCATGAAGAACCTGGGTCTGGACAGCATCACCGTGGGCGACGGCCGCCTGCCGCGCATCTGCGCACTGTTCAAGGATCGCTGCGACACCTTGGCGGACCTGGCGCAATGGGCCAGCGTCTTCTACCAGGACGCGCAGCCCAGCGCGGAAGACCTCAGCACCCATGTGACGCCGGAGATCATTCCGGTGATCGACGAGTTGCTGCAGGTGCTGCAAGAGGGCGATTGGAGCAAGGAGGCGATCAGCGCCGGCTTCAAGCAGGTGCTCAAGGCGCACGGTATCAAGATGCCGCAGCTGGCGATGCCAGTGCGTGTTTTGGCCGTCGGCACAGCCCATACGCCCTCGGTGGACGCGGTGCTTGCATTACTCGGTCGTGAAAAAATTATCGAAAGACTGCAAAAGCGCTGAAATACGCCCTATAATTCGAGTCTTCGGTGAGCAGCAACAAGTAAATTGTAAAACTTGCCGATACGGGGGTATAGCTCAGCTGGGAGAGCGCTTGCATGGCATGCAAGAGGTCATCGGTTCGATCCCGTTTACCTCCACCAAAGATTATCGGAAACGAGAAATCGGTTCTTAGGTTTTGACCCTATCGTCTAGAGGCCTAGGACATCACCCTTTCACGGTGAGTACCGGGGTTCGAATCCCCGTAGGGTCGCCA